>JAFRGM010000007.1 GCA_017433855.1 Candidatus Saccharimonadota bacterium
ATTACAACATTCAAACCTATAAAAAGGTGCTATAATACCTCCAAAACAAGTGGAGGTATTATCATATGGAGTTAATCCGGCAAATGTTACTAAGAAACGGGCTCATCGCCAACGACGGCAGCTACATCACCGACGCTCTCGTCAGAAACCAGCTCTGCGTCTGCGACCGCCACGGCTACGTCACCCATCGCATCGAACGCGCCGCCAACGGCGTCGACCTCATCGTCCGGAACTCCCGCACTAGGCTCGTCGACTGCCGCCTCAAACTCGCCTAAAACTAAATGGTATAATTATAGATATGATAGAATCGTTGCCAAATAATCTATTATCTCAAATTGCAGGTGGTGAAAATATTGTTACGGAGTTTAAGCGCGCTTCAAATAGTTTGCCCGACAACCTATTTGAAACTGTTTGCAGTATGCTCAATCGAAACGGCGGGCACATATTCCTCGGAGTCGAAAACGACGGAACTATCACAAACGGGATTGACACTAAGTCGGTGGCAAAGATGAGAAAAGACTTCGTCAATCAATGTAACAACCCACAGAAAATCTTTCCGACCGTGCATCTGGAGCTTCACGATTACTCGGTAGATGGTAAGATTATTCTCTATGTGTATGTCTATGAAAGCTCCGATGTTCACAAAACCGCAGGAAAAATATACGACAGAAATGAAGACGGAGACTTTGAAATAACTTTTCAAACTCACCTCATCTCGCAAATGTATATCAGAAAAAGCAACACATATATAGAAAATAAAATCTTCCCCTATGCGAAAATTGAAGACTTGCGGGAAGATCTCATTGAAAGAGCGAGGCGCTTAGCCTCAAATCGAATCGCCAACCACCCGTGGGGACAGATGAACGATATTGAACTGTTAAAGAGCGCGGGGCTACACGAACATGACCTCCAGACGGGCGAAGAGGGCATAAACCTTGCTGGTATACTCTTGCTCGGTAAAGATGAGACTATTGCGTCGGCATTATCGTATTACCGCACGGATGCAATACTGAGGATAACGGACGTGGATCGCTATGACGACCGTGACGACATCAGGACGAACCTACTGGATAGTTACGAGCGGCTTATTTTATTCATAAGAAAACACACGAATGAAAAATTCTACATAGAGGGAGAGCAACGCATTGACATCAGAGATAAAATAGCCAGAGAACTATGCGCGAATATGCTAATCCATAGAGAGTATTCTAATCCAACTCCAGCCCAGATGATTATTACGCGCGAATCCATAACTACCATCAACGCGAACAAGCCAAGATTCATTGGCTACATAGACACGGACAGCTTTTCGCCGTTCCCAAAAAACCCGAAAATCGCCGGCTTCTTCAAAGAGATAGGTTACGCCGACGAACTTGGATCGGGAATTAAAAAAATGGCAAAATATTCGCGCATTTACAGCGGCGTTGAACCTACATTTAAGGAAGACGAAACCTTTGAGGCGGTAGTATTTCTGCCTGGCAAGTCAAAACACAAACATTCTCTAGATATTAAGGAGAGGGTCCTAGATTTTATCGTCAAAAATGACGGTGCATCCAGAAGAGAAATTAATGATTATATTTACCCCCTCATAGATGGCTATGCCGAGAGTCAAAAAGACAAAAAAGTGCATAATGCCATATCGGAATTGAGCAGAAAGAAACTGATAAATAACACCGGTAGCAATAAGTTTCCAAAATGGTCTTATTGCGACCGCACGCGAACACGCAATAAAACACGCAATAAAACGCAATAAAGTAGCATTAATCGCAATAAGCCTACTCAAAAAAGCTCCTGTTTCCAGGAGCCACAAGAGATCCGCACGCCCATCTCATTTTGCTATGTTATAAGTTTTTTGGTCAATTATTAACAGACAACAGAACATATTATTTATTGACCTTTGTATTTTTTATTATACGCTTAAGGTTTTTTGTGTCAATACTTTTTTCGCGAAATTGCAAATTAACAGAGGTAGAATTGCCCAAAACGGCTGTTTACTCGGCCGAGCGATGTGATATAATGAGGGCAGAGAGATTTGGTGTCCAATATCAATAATAAACAAGGACACTAAAATTTATGTCTAAAAAACTTATTGCTGGCGCCGGCGTCGTTGCTTCTCTTGCAGTTGCTCTCGCCCCGCTCGCAACCTTCGCGGATACGGTCAACCCTAGCGACCAGCACACTGATGAACTCGTCGTCACGGTTCTTCCGTCTTGCACCTTCGGCTCCGCTTCTAAGAACACTACTCCGTATCCTAGCGGCATCGAACACGATAGCTCCACTGGCAACTACGGTGCAAATGCAGCGGATTCATCTTACGCTGCGGGTGGTAAAATCTCCGCTACTGCTTGGAATACTGCTACCGGAACTGCCGAAGCTGCTTCCGGCACCGACGAAGGTGGCCACAACGCCGATGACGTCGCTTCGACCGGTTACGGCATTAACGGTGAAGGCGGTGTTTTAGCTGCCAACGAAAACGCTTCCGAGCACACCGTTCACCGCTCCATGCTCGCTGGCACCACGACCGACACCTTCGCTCAGACCACCATGTGGGTAGTCTGCAACAACGGCGCTGGCTATTCTATCACCGCTCAAGCTGCTGCCCTCACTGACGGTGCCCAGACCAGCCCGAAGACCATCGCAGTCCAAAGCTACAGCGCTACTCAGTCTGGCTACCTCTTGAAGGCCATCACGACTGCTGATGAGTCTGGTGCAATGACCATTGGAACTGCTGCTGATGTCGCCCCTACTAGCGAAACCATCATCGCTACCAAGTCTGGAGTTTCTAAAGAAGCTGGTGACTCCTTGACCGTCACCTACGGTATGGGTATCTCTTCTGCTCAGGAAGCCGACACTTACGCTGGTAAAGTTGTCTACAAGCTTTACAAAGGCGTGAACGGCGCAGGTCAAAACAACGGCTAATTAGCCTAATTTCTCCTCCCCCTCCAACCAGGGGGAGGAACCATATTTGATATATAAGTTTCTCCTTAGCGCTCCCGCGCGAGAGCCCTAAGTAGAGATTTATCAAAAACAAAAGGGTTGGGAGAACAAGGAGGTATTTTTGGAAGAAAAACTATATTTTAAGCCTGCCAGCTACGGCAAGGGAATTAAGCAGAAAGAGAAGCCAGCAAAGAAAGAAGAAAAAG
>JAFRGM010000008.1 GCA_017433855.1 Candidatus Saccharimonadota bacterium
CATGAGAGTCTTTGCTAGGATTGGTACACCCGGGGGGATTCGAACCCACGACCCCTTGGTCCGAAGACAAGTGCTCTAATCCACTGAGCTACGGGTGCAGGGATGCGTTTGTCATAAAATGGTGGTACCGGGTGGGATCGAACCACCGTTGGCGTAGCCCGCGTGGTTCCCCGGTAGATACCGCCTGCTGGAATTGTAAAAATGGTGGTACCGGGTGGGATCGAACCACCGACCTCGGGCTTATGAGTCCCACGCTCTAACCAGCTGAGCTACGGTACCATATTGGTTAATTATAGCACAGAATATGTTATAATAAAAGCATGAAAATAAAAAATGGTTTTACGTTGGTTGAAACTGCGATTGTGGTGGTGGTTTTTTCTTTGACGGTAGGATTGATTTGGAAACAGAAAGCCAATATTGACGCAATGACGCGTGACGAAAGGCGAAAGACGGCTATCAATGCAATGTATTACGCTTTAGAGGAAAGTTTTTATAGTGAAAATGGATATTATCCAGAGCAAATAAGTAAGGATGTTTTGCCGGTAGTTGGTAGTGAGTTGTGGACAGATCCTGATGGGTATGATTTTAGTGATGTAAGAAGTTCCTATAAATATGAGCCAGCAAATTGCATAAATGGACAATGTAAAGAATATATGTTAAGTGCAAAACTGGAACAAGAAGATAAATACATTAAAGCTAACCGATAAAAAATGGTACACCCAAGAGGATTCGAACCTCCAGCCTTCAGCTCCGGAAGCTGACGCTCTATCCAATTGCGCTATGGGTGCACTAGATATATTATAACACATTTATGGTGGGGGGGTTGTTTTTGTTGTTATAATATGTTAGAAAAAATTGGATGAAAAATCTATGCAAGTTATTAAAAAGTACTTTGCATCAGTCTTGGTGTGTGGTGTATTTGGCGGTGGGGGTAATTATTGGCGTGATACTTGGTATAGTGTTTAGGGTGAACTATCTAGCGAGTGGATATTTTTTGATACTTGCATTGATGCTGTTTGTGATTGCTATGGTGCGTCCGAAGGTTGTGTGGATGGTGCTGGCATTGGTTGCGGGGCTGTTGATGAGTTTTGTAAGGATTGCGATTGAGCTAACTGGCGAAAATTACATACGACAGTTTTATGGTGAAACTGTCGTAGTGTATGGCGTAATAACTGGCGACCCGAACACCGACGAGGGCGGAACTTCGTATAAACTTTCGCAATTAAAATTTGGTGAGAATGGAGAATTTGAAACTACCGGGAATCTATATGTTAGTGGTTATAGGAATTACGATTTGATGCGAGGTGATACGGTAAAACTAGAAGGAAAGATGAGTGAAGGTTTTGGAACCTATGCTGGGTATATGTGGAGGCCAGAGATTAAACTGCATTTAAGACCAGAGCCAGGTGACGCGATTTTGGGTGTGAGAAACTTTTTTGCGACGAGAATTAAAACTCAAATTTCTACTCCGCAGTCTGATTTGGGACTTTCGTATTTGTTGGGCATGAAAGCTGGTCTGCCGGACGAACTAAATGAGCAATTGCGAGTAGTGGGGTTGACGCATATTGTGGTGGCGAGCGGAGCACATTTATCTATTTTAGTGGAAATAGCACGGAAGATTTTTGGTAAGATTTCACGAATGACTGGGGTGATATTTTCCGTGCTGTTTGTTGTGTTCTTTATGAGCATGGTGGGGTGGACGCCGTCTATTATGCGTGCAGGAATTATGGCAATTCTAACATTGCTGGCTGGCATGACTGGGCGCAAGATTGAACCGTGGCGAATAATTTTGATAGTAGCGGCAGGAACATTGCTAATGAATCCGATGTTTGTAATTGATTTGGGATGGCTATTGTCCTTTGCGAGTTTTGGTGGAATTATGATTGTGGGGCCAAGGCTGACAAAGTATTTTTATGGGGACAAGAAACCAAATTTTGTGGCAGAAACTATTATTACTACGATTGCTGCTACGATTATGACCTTGCCGATTACGCTATATTACTACGGGCAGATTTCGCTGATATCGGTGGTGGCAAATTTGTTGATATTACCAACGTTAAGTTGTGCGATGGGGTTAGTGTTTGCGGCGGGGGTAATGGCGGAAGTCCCCATTGTGGGGATGGCAATTGGGTGGTGCGCGACGAAGATTTTGGACTATCATATTGCAGTGATAGGATTTTTTGGGAAGATGGATAACTTTTTGATTAAGATGGAGCCTTATCAACCGTGGGTGTTTGGAATCTATGTGGTGATTGGTGGAATACTGGCTATAGGAATGATACGCAAAAGAAGAAATGTGATTATTCGCTCTGAGTTGGTAGCTAGAGTGTCGACAAAAAGCGTAAAAAATGATAAAATAAAAAGAAGTTAATATATTGGAGTAATTATTATATGTCTGGACATAGTAAGTGGGCGACGACGAAGCGGCAAAAAGCGGTAGTGGATGCCAAAAGAGGGGCGCTTTTTACGAAAATTGGTAATCAAATTGCTATTGCGGCGCGTGCTGGTGTGGACCCAGCAATGAATCCGAGCCTTGCAATGGTACTAGAAAAAGCAAGACTGGCGAATATGCCTAAAGCTAATATCGAGCGAGCAATTGCGCGGGTGGTAGATAAATCTGCTGCGGCTTTGATTGAAGAAGTATATGAGGCATATGGGCCTGGTGGGGTTGGTATTGTAATTGAAGTGGCGACCGATAATAAAAATCGTACGATGCCAGAAGTGCGCCATACGCTTGACAAAAATGGTGGGAGGATGGCGGAGCCCGGAAGTGTGATGTTTCAGTTTACGCGTAAGGGCGTAATAGAAGTGACCGAGAAGGGCGATGATGTGATGATGGCGGCGCTTGATGCTGGTGCAGAGGATGTATCGGATGAGGAAGACGGCACTGTTGTTTATACTGCGGCGGCTGATTTGATGAAGGTAAGACAGTCTTTGGTGGATGCTGGTTTGAACGTATCGTCGGCCGAATTGCAATATGTACCTAATTCATACGTACCAGTTGAAGGTGAACAAGCAGAGAAGCTAGAAAAGTTGCTTGGCGCGATTGATGATTTGGATGATGTGGTAAATACCTACACAAATGCCGAATAGTATGGTATAATAATTGGTGGAAGGGTGGCCGAGTGGTTGATGGCACTGGTCTTGAAAACCAGCATACGAAAGTATCGCAAGTTCGAATCTTGTCCCTTCCGCCATGCCATTTTAAGGCATGCCAAAAATTAAGGATTGGAATCTCGCTTCGCTCGATGCGAATCTTGTCCCTTCCGCCATGTCTTTTCAAGAAAAAATAGCCCCAGAAGGGCTAATTTTTTAGCGACCGTTTTTAAGACGTGGGTGCTTGCGCTTGTCGCTGTGCTTGTGATTATTGTTGCGGTTTTGCTTGGAAACCGGCTTCATTGTAAACTTTCTTGTCATGTGAATATTGTAGCATATTGAAGTAAAAAAAGAAAATACTTATGTTATAATGAGAAGTATATGGATGAGCGGGAAATACAAATAAAACGTCGGGAAAATGAGGAAGAGGCGACGGCTGGTCGCGCGCGCATATTAGGGCTGCCGTATTTGGACACTAGAAATTTTGAAAATACCTTGCCGCTCACAATGGACTTGTTGGACGTGGCGGAAATGCGTAGAAATTATATTTTGCCGTTGCATAAGGGCGGTGGCGATGAGCATTTTCAGTTCATGGTGACAAGTCAGACTCCGCGGTCGTTAATTCAAAATATGCGACAAAAATACACTGATGAGGGTGAAAGAGCAGACTTTTTCTTAATATCTGGGGCTGCTTTTAAGGCTTTTATGCTGAGGTATGATCCACCGAAGGAGATAATCTATGACGACATTAAGATTGCGGGCGAAGGTGATTCGGAAACGATAGAGGCCGTATCGCAAACACTTGCTGAGGTGTCTACAGAGCGTATTTTTGACTTTTTGATTGAGCAGGCTGATAGATTGGGGGCAAGTGATATTCATATTGAGAATTTAAATAACATTATTAGAATTCGGATGCGTGTGGATGGGCTGTTGCATCCGGTGGCTAATATTGACCGTGATAAATATCGAGTTTTGATGGGGGAGTTATCGTCGCGAGCTAATATTTCTACGGCGACGGATAAACCACAATCTGGGCATATGCAACAAGAAGTGGTTCATGATGGGGTGAAACGCATGCTGAATTTGCGGGTAGAAACTATCCCCACTATGTATGGGCAGGATGCCGTACTGAGGTTGTTTAATTTTGATGAATCACTACTAAACTTAGATTTATTAGGACTTTCGGCGGATGAACGAGCAAAAATCAACGAGATTATTTCGCATCCGCGTGGGTTGGTGCTAATGGTGGGGCCAACTGGATCCGGGAAGTCTACAACACTTTATTCGATGCTAAATGCATTAAACACGACCGATAGAAAAATTATTACACTTGAGGATCCGATTGAGTATGGTATTACTGGTATTTCACAGATTCCGATTAATACAAATGAGGGCGGTTCCTTTGCTGAGGGTTTGAGGTCGGTGCTGAGGCTTGATCCAGACGTAGTGATGGTGGGCGAGATTCGCGATGCAGATACGGCTAAGACTGCAATACAAGCTTCGATTACTGGACATTTGGTATTGTCGTCATTTCATGCCAATTCTACGGCGGCGGCTTTTTCGCGAATGATTGATCTAGTTGGCGTGAATCCGATTTTTGCGAGTTCGATTCGACTCATTGTGGCGCAGAGATTAGTGAGAAAATTAGCCGATAGCAAAAAAGCACGAGGCGCAACTGAGGCGGAAAAAGAGTATATTCGTAGCGTGTTGAATGGCTTGAACATAAAAGTAGATTTTGATAATTTGACTTTGTATGATCCAGTGGAGACGCCTGAGGCGCCATTTGGCTATAGTGGGCGAATGGTGTTGATGGAGCAATTGGTAGTAAATGATAGCATACAAGCGTTTATCCGTGGGGATACGGCTGATATTGATACAGCGGCAATTGAAAAGACCGCTAAGAATCAGGGAATGTTGACCTTGGAACAAAAGGGGGTGTTGGCGGCGATGAAGGGCGAGACGACCCTTGCGGAAGTTTCGCGCGTGATTTAAATGTGATATAATACTGGCATGAGTGAAAAAGTTGTTTCAGACTACAATGGTTATGACTATAAGAAGATTTTTTGGGAAGATGCGGATCGTGAGTACGAGGATCAGGCTGATCGTATGGCGATTCGTAAACTTCTACCAAAACGCATGGAGAGATTTGCAGACATCGGTGGCGGATACGGGCGTTTGGCAAATGAGTATTTAAAGCGAGCGCATAAAGTTTTTATTTTTGATTATTCTAAGACTGAGTTGAAACAGGCGAAAGAAATCTATGGTGATAGAATAGAAACGAAGGCTGGAGATATTTACAAATTACCGTTTCGTGATAATGAGTTGGATGGACTGATGATGGTGCGCGTAACACATCATTTAGAGTATCTTGATAAAGCCCTGGCGGAGCTTTACCGTGTATTGAAGCCTGGTGGGGTGGCGGTGATTGAAGTGGCAAATAAACGAACCTTGCCAAAGATGGTGCGATTTGCTTTCGGTAAAAGCAAGGTTAATCCATTTGATAAAACTGTAGCTAACTATAAAGAAATCTCAGCTGGAGGATTCTTTAATTATCATCCAAAATACGTGGAGGAGATTTTTTCAAAAACTGGGTTCAAGATAGAGCGGGTGCTTTCGGTATCGAATTTTCGAAGCCGTGGACTTAAGAAGATTTTTGGTACTAAGAATTTGGTTAAGATGGAAAATGGAGCACAGCAGATGCTTGCACCAATTCGTTTTGCACCATCAATATATTATAAGTTGAGAAAACCAGAAGAATAGTGTATAATATACATTATCTGGTGATGGAGCCATCGTTCAACGGATAGGACCCAGACCCTCTAAGTCTGCGATGCTGGTTCGATTCCAGCTGGCTCTACCAACTAGTGATATAAACGCCTAGGAAGGCGTTTTTGCTTGCATAAAATGAAGATGTTTGATAGAATAGGTAATGTCGTCCGTTAATTCCCAAATAGACTGGTGGCTAAGTCTTTGCGAGGTGGGCTCACAAATAAAGGTCGCGATGCGGGCGAGAAACATTAAGGAGAATATTCGATACATGCGTATCAATAAAAGACTGAAGCGTGCTGGCACGCGGAAGTCAGCGATAGCTCCGGCTGAATGGCAAGAGTTTATCGAGATTTAAAAAGACCCCCGTGAGGGGGCTTTTTATTGATAAATTATTTTGAAAGTTTAGCTTCCACGATGTTGGTTATGAGCTCGGAGAATTCACTGCCAGAAAGTGGAGATTCCCAACTGAAAGTTTCGCCATTGATGGTGATAGACGAGCCGGTGGGGTTGCTCCAGTCAATATACTGGCCGTCCACATAGAAAGCTGGCGTGGCTGGAACATCAAGGCGTTTTGAGATGCCCATATCGAAGCTGACCTTTTGGGATACTTCTTTGGAGGCTAAATCTTGCTTGAATTTTTCGGTATCGCCATCGCCATTGGAGGCTTGTTCGAAATACTGAACAAACAATGCGGTGCGTTCCGTGGAAGAGGTATATTCCCATTCGGCTTGGTTGGAGAACAATAGATCTGAGTATACTTTCCAGTAGCCTTGCAACCCGGCTGCTGCGGCAGCAGAGGCGGCAGCGGTACCGTTTTGATGATAGGGCAGGATATCGCTACGATAAACGACGGCGAGCATATCATCTAATTCTTCGACTAAATCATTGATGCGTGGATTCATGCTTGCGCAGCCAGGGCATTGATAATCGGCATATTCAAAAATTAAAACTGGGGCATCTGCTTTACCTTTCACGAAATCACCGATATAACCGTTATGCTCGTCAGGGGCAATAATTGAATTAAAATCGTATTTTGAATAATCAGTTGCTTTGTTGTTGCTATCTACTACCAGAAATGTAGCACTAGATATAAAAGCGACAATTGCGATAATAGCAATGACGCCAAAAATTGCAAAACCGTTAAGACGTTTCATATAACTCCTTTATGATATAATAATTATATCATGTGGCAACGGTTAATGGAAAAAATCGTAAGAATGATTGACGTGAGGCTCGAGAAATACCGAGTAAAACCAGAGGTGGTAAAGAAGAAATATACGCCAGCTACGTTGGAAGATTTTGTGGAGGTGATACAACGGACGCCAAAGACGATATTATCCATGAAGGATAGGGAGCGAATTGCTGCTATTATGAGCTTTGAAGACCGAAAGGTTGCGGATGTGATGGTAAAAAAAGATAAGATGCTCTTTGTGAGGGCAGATGAAGTATTGGGGCCACTGGTGCTTGATAAATTATACAAGTCAGGTTTTACGAATTTTCCGGTTGTGAATCTACGCGAAAAAGTAATTGGTATTATTCATACGGAAGCATTGAACGCCTTGGAGATTCGTAAGGCTGATAAGGCGGAGACTTATGTAGACAAAAATGTATATTACTTGCATACAAATGATGGTTTGACAAAAGCAATAGAAGAGATTGAACGAACTAATGCTTACTACTTTTTGGTATTGGATGAGAATGAAAAACTAGCAGGGTTTTTGACGGTAGAGATGATATTCAGCTATCTATCTTTATAAAATGTGGTATAATATGAATATGAGAGTTTTTACTGATGAACTAAATGATTTTTTGGGCCAAGAGGTAATGGTTGAAGGTTGGGTCAACTCAAGGAGAGATCACGGCGGTTTGATTTTTATTGATTTGCGCGATAACCGTGGGTTGATACAGCTAGTAGTGACGCCGGAAACTGAAGCTGCGTTTAAGTTAGCGGAGACGGTGCGTGACGAGTTTGTCTTGGCGGCACGAGGGGTTTTGAGAGAACGTGACCCCGAGCTAGTGAATCCAAATATTCCGACTGGTAAAATTGAAATTGTGGTAGACGAGTTAACGCTACTCAACCGTTCGGAGCCATTGCCGGTAAATACGCATGATGATGGGGCGGAATCATCTGAAGAGTTGCGCTTAAAATATCGCTATTTGGACCTTCGTAGGCCTTCGATGCAAAAACGTTTGAAGCGTCGTTCAGAGTTTTATCGTTTTTTGCGTGAATATATGTATGACCGAGGGTTTACAGAGATTACGACGCCGATTCTGGCAAATTCTTCGCCGGAAGGGGCACGGGATTTCTTGGTTCCGTCGAGATTGCATCCGGGGCGGTTTTATGCTTTGCCTCAGGCGCCGCAGCAGTTTAAGCAACTATTGATGGTGGGTGGAGTTGAAAAATACTTCCAGATTGCGCCGTGTTTTCGTGATGAAGATCCGCGTGCGGATAGATTGTATGGCGACTTCTATCAGTTGGACTTTGAAATGTCGTTCGTGAATGATGGTGAGGTGGTGCGTAAGGAGATTCAGCCGCTTTATGAAAAGTTGACCACTGAGTTCGCTGGTAAAAAGTTAGTATGCAGGAGCGAAGTGGCGAAAAAATACATTCCAGAGGGCGAGACGGTGCCAAGGTTGCCGTTTACAGTGTCTATGGATGTGTATGGTGTAGATAAACCTGATCTTCGTTATGGCATGGAACTGGTTGAGCTAACTGATGTATTCCAGAATACAGAGTTTAAGGTATTTAAACAACCTTCGGTAAAAGCGATTTGCGTGAAGGGCGGGGCGAAGTTAACGCGTCGCGAGATTGATGAGTTTACGGAAAAAGCGCGAAAGTTGGGCGCTGGTGGTTTGGCGTATATTTTATACACCGATGAGGGCGAGAAGTCTCCGATTTTGAAGTTTATGAGCGCCGAAGAAATTGCCGAAGTAACAGAGAGAACTGGTGCTAAAAATGGTGATGCTGTATTCTTTGGGGCTGACGAACGCGACAAGGTGAATAAAGTTTTGGGGCAGCTGAGAATTGCGTTTGCAGACCATATGGGTCTAAAGAATAATGCAGAAGTAGCACTAACTTGGATAGTAGATTTTCCGTTCTATGAGTGGGACGAGAAAAATAAGAAGCTAGATTTTGGACACAACCCATTTTCTATGCCAAAGGGTGGCTTAAAGGCGTTAGAAGCGGCAGAAACCGTAGAAGATAAACTTGCAATTGTGGCCGATCAGTATGATATGGTAATGAATGGGTATGAAGTAGCATCTGGTGCGGTGCGTAATTATAACCCTGAGATTATGTACAAGGTGTTTAACATTTTGGGATATAGTAATGAGTATGTAGAAGAAAGATTTGGTGGAATGTTGTCGGCGTTTAAGTTTGGTGCTCCACCGCATGCAGGGGCGGCGCCGGGTATTGACCGAATCTTTATGATATTAGAGGACGAGGAAAATATTCGCGATATTGTAGCATTTCCAAAGAATGGTAATGGCGTGGACCTCATGATGAATTCGCCGTCTGAAGTTGATCAAATACAACTTGACGAGGCACACCTTGCGATTGTGCAGGAAGAAGACGAGTAAATAATAGCACCGGTTTTGGCCGGTGCTATTTTATTTCGGTAGAATGAAAGATAGTGGTATCCTTAATGGAATCTGGAAGATAGTTTTTGTCTAGATGAAAACCAGATTCCCATTTTTGGCCTTTGCCGTAGCCAAGGTCGCGCATTAGTTTAGTAGGGGCGTTGCGTAGCCAAACTGGTACAGGTTCGTTGGGTGTTTTACGTGCGAGGTCTAGTGCGGCGTACCAAGCGTCGGCGGAATCGCGATTTTTGCGTGATTTGGATAGGGCAACGCAAGTATGGGCAAGAATCAAACCGGACTCTGGCATACCAACACGTTCAACCGCCTGAAAACAAGCGGTGGCGAGAGAAAGGGCGCCGTTACCAGCTAACCCAATATCCTCGGAAGCGAAAATTACCATGCGGCGAGCTATAAATTTGGGATCTTCGCCGGCTTCTACCATGCGAGCGAGGTAGTAAAGGGCGGCATCGGTATCGGAACCGCGCATGGATTTTATAAAAGCTGAGATGGTATCATAGTGATTGTCGCCTTTTTTGTCGTAGCCAGGCATTTTGCGGCCAGCTGCTTCAATCACAATGTCTCTGGTGATGTGGTCGGATAAAGAGATGGCAAGCTCCAGATCGCCGAGGGCGCTTCTGGCATCACCGCCGGATAATTCTGCTAGATAATCTAGAGCATCATCATCTATGGATGTAACGTTTTCGCTCTTGCAGGCGTTTTTGAGGACTTGCAGAATGGCGGATTTGGAGAGAGGGCTAACGACGACGACGCGCGAGCGAGAAAGAAGTGGGGAAATTACTTCAAAAGAAGGATTCTCGGTGGTGGCACCAATAAGGGTGATAAGGCCAGATTCGACGTGGGGTAAAAAGGCGTCCTGCTGGGCTTTGTTGAAACGGTGAATTTCGTCTACAAATAGGACGGTACGGGTTTTGAGATTCCAGTTGGTTTTGGCGCGTGCAACTACGGCTTCAACATCTTTTTTACCGGCTGTAACAGCGGAGATTTCGATGAAGTCTGCATTAAACTCATGGGCCAAAATACGTGCAAGAGTGGTTTTGCCGGTGCCGGGAGGTCCCCAAAAAATTAGATTGACCGGCTCGCCTTTTTTGGCAATTTCGGTAAGTATCTTGCCGTCACCGACGATTTCAGATTGGCCAAGCACATCGCTGAGTTTGGTGGGGCGCATACGCTCCGCAAGTGGCACTCTATTCATAAGGAATATTATACTAAAAATCTTTACAAAAAGAAATTTTTTATGCTATGATTAAGATAAATAATAAAAAGGAGTTATTTTATGTATACATCGTATTTTAGTGAGCCGAGCAACGTAGTAATATCCGATTCAATGACGGCTGCTGGCGTATTGGGAGTAATTGCGATAATCTTGGCGCTCGTAGGCGGGATTTTGACTTATTTTCTTTTTGTGAGGTCAAATCAAACTCCAAAGAATAAGTTTTTGGTATGGCTAAAAGATTTTTTGGCATTTAAATCAATGTGGATTGAGCCAATCTTGAAAATATCTTATTACGTTGAAACGATTTTTGTCATTCTATTTTCGTTTGCGTTGATTAGCGAGAGCTTTTTGTCATTCTTGGCGATGTTGGTTTGTGGCCCAATCGTAGTGCGGTTAGTCTATGAGCTGTTGATGATGTTCATAATGATATGGCGCAATTCTCGTGATATTGCTGAGAATACAAAAAAGAAATAATGTTAGTAAACGTCCAAGTAAAACCTGGATCAAAGAAGGGGCCGCTTGTTGAAGCGGCTCTTTCTGGCGAGCTGGTAGTGTATCTAAATGAAAGGCCGCATGACGGAGAGGCCAACAAGGCTTTAATTAAGATGCTAGCGGAATATTTTGGCGTGGCAAAAAGTTGCGTCGTAATTAAAGCGGGCGAAAAAGCGCGGAAAAAAGTAATAGAAATTATAAAATAAAAAATCTCCCGTTCGGGAGTCTTGGTAAATTCTTGGTTTTTGGTGGGCGATAGAGGAGTCGAACCTCTGACCTTGTCTACGTCAAAGACACGCTCTAGCCAACTGAGCTAACCGCCCAAGTATAGGGATTGGTGAGTCGGGAGGGGCTCGAACCCTCGACACCGGGCTTAAAAGGCCCGTGCTCTAACCAGCTGAGCTACCGACCCAATTGTTAATATGGCTTGGTGGTTCCGTTTACGAAGTTCCGGAGCCAGCAAGTTTTGGCTTGGTGGTTCCGACTGGACTTGAACCAGTGACACAAGGCTCTTCAGGCCTCTGCTCTACCAACTGAGCTACAGAACCATCTTCATCTATTATAGCACATTTATGATATAATTGGAAGTATGAAAAGAATAAATACATCCCCAATCTCAGGCATGCAGGAATTATTGCCTGCAGCACAAGCTACTTTTAATGATTTAAAAGATAAGATTACAGCTACTTACAAAAAACACGGATATCTAAATATTGAAACGCCAATCATTGATAGATGCGAGATTTTGCTAGCAAAGGCTGGTGGCGATACTGAAAAACAGATTTATAAGGTGGTTAAGACTGCAGAAGCGAGTGAAGGTGCAGACCAGGCATTGCGTTTTGATCATACAGTGCCGCTAGCACGTTATGTGGTGGAGCATGAAAATGATTTGCAATTTCCATTCAAGGTTACACAAGTGGGGCGCAATTTTCGTGGTGAAAGAGCACAAAAAGGTAGATTTCGTGAGTTTTACCAGTGCGACGTGGATGTGATTGGTCGTGGCGAATTGCCACTATACTATGATGCGGATGCGATTTCAACATTGTTGGATGCTTTTGATAGTTTTAATTTGGGTACGCCAGTAGTGGCAAGGATTAATAACCGCAAGATTTTGTCTGGTCTGTTAGCGGGATTAAATTTGCAAGAGAAATCTGGTGACATTTTTGACATTATAGACCATTCCGAAAAAGTGCCGGCAGAAAAAACTGAAGAGGCTTTGGTGGAAATTGGTTTAAACGAAAACGAAAAAGCTAAGGTTTTGACATTTATGAGCCTAGCGGGGGAACGCGATAAAGTGGTAGAGGGTCTCAAAGGTCTTGGCGTAGAAAATGCCATGATGGATGAGGGTATCGAGGAGCTTGATATTGTGATGGGGCTACTTGAGAATGATGGTCGTGCGGAGCAGATACGTGCTGATATGAAAATTGTGCGTGGGCTAGATTATTACACGGGGACGGTGTTTGAATTTAATTTGCCAGAATATCCTGGTGTAGGTTCGGTATGTGGCGGTGGCCGCTATGAGAACCTTGCGGAATACTTTACCGAGCAAAAACTGCCTGGCGTGGGCGGGTCGATTGGCCTTACTCGTTTGTTCTATGTGCTAAATGCGAATGGGCTTGTGAAGGATGCAACGATTCAGCCGGTAGACTATGCAATTGTGCCGATTTCTGCAGACGAAATGTCTTTTGCTTTGAAGGTGGCGGCAGAATTGCGTGCGGCAGGTAGTAGTGTAACTATCGTGGGGACGGACAAAAAGCTGGGCGATAAATTAAAATATGCGGCGCAGGTGGCGAAGAAGGGTATCGTCCTGGGTGAGAGTGAAGCGCAAACTGGCAAGTACGAAATAAAAGAATTTAAGTAGAATGAATATTTTGTATTGTGGCGATGATGGAATTAAACGTGGGGTTTTGATTTCGATTTTGTCAATTTTGATGAGGACATCAAAGACTAACGTTTATAATTTTTATATCGCCACAATAAAATATAAAGACGTGAAACCATTTAAGGCGGAAGCAGCGAAAAGATTGGATGAACTGGTAAAAAAATACAATAGGAAAAATTCGGTGCAGCTAATTGATGCGACGAAAGTTTTTGTAGACAATTTGCCAAAGAAAAATATGGGTTCGTATTTTACGCCATGCTCAATGTTGAGATTATACGCTGATAAAATGCCAGAGCTTGAACATTGTGATAGGATTTTGTATTTAGATTACGATGTGGTTTGCAGAAAAGATTTTAGCGATTTTTACAATATGGATTTGACTAATATAGAAGCGGCCGGAGTGTTAGATATTTATGGCAAGAATTTTTATCATTATCATGGACTATTCAAGTTTGACTATATGAATTCTGGAGTAATGCTATTTAATCTTGATGAGTGTAGAAAAACTAAAATGTTTGAAAAAGCCGTGACGTTATGTGAAAAGCGCTGGATGATGTTGGCAGACCAGGCGGCGCTGAATAAGGCAATTACAAAACGTAAATTAGTAGATAGAAAATATAATGAGCAAGGCGAGAGGCCACATGCGGATACAGTATTGCATCATTTTTCGAACAATTTTAAGTTCTGGCCTTATTTTAGAGTGCAAAAAGTAAAGCCTTTTGACGTGGAACGTGTACATAAGGTTTTGAAAATTACTGAATATGATGATATACTAGAGGCATATAATAATTATGGCTAAAGCAGAACTATTCCAAAAAAATATACCAAAAAGTGAACGGGTGTTTTACTACGAGTCGGAAGAATCTGACCCAATTAAAACCGATGAGCAAGAAAAAAATATCAAGGTGGGTTTGCCAGAAGATTATGAGTTTATTCCGAAGAATGTTTTTGTGAGGATGTATTCTGCGGTATTGTTTAGGGTTTTTTGGATTTTTGGGCAGTGGTATGAGCGACATTATTGGAAAATGAAAATCCATGGGCGCAATAAATTGAAGGCAGCGCGGGGGAATGGATACATAATATATGCAAATCATACTAATCCGTTTCACGATGTGTTTGGGCCGGCGATTGTGGCCGACAAAAGAATATTTACGATTATTTCGCCGGTGAATCTGAAGATTCCGGGTATTGGAAAAATCTTGCCTTATATTGGTGGTTTGCCACTAGGTGAGACTACTAAAGAAAAACAGGCTTTTAACGCGGCGGTGGATGAACGATTGGCGCAAAAAAAGTGTTTGGTGATTTATCCCGAGGCTCACGTTTGGCCGTATTATACCGATATACGGAAGTTTCCGGCAGGAGATAGGTCGCTTAAATATGCGGTAAGAAACAAGGTACCAGTTTTTACGATGACGACTACTTATCATAAACGTAAGAGTGGAGAGCTGCCGCGTATGGAAGTATATGTGGATGGTCCGTTTTGGTATGATGCCGATAAAAATGACGAAGAAAATATGGCCATGTTGGCGAAAAAAGTTTATGATAGCATGAAACAGGATGCGAAAAATAGTACTTATGAGTATTTTGAATATAAGAAAAAGGCAGGAAAGAAATGAGTATTTTTGCAACAGGCAATCCAATAGACAAGTATACTAAAGTTGTACCAGTTTTTTTGACAATTAACAACGATTATGCCCCGTATGCTGCAGCGTCGATTCATTCTTTGACGCAGCATTGTAACCCCAAAAGATATTATCGTGTGATAATTTTGCATGATGGATTGTCTTTTGTGAGCAGATTGAGACTCCGAAGTTTGGTGACGAGAAATGTGGCAATTCAATTTAAGAAAATGACGCACAATTTATATTTGAGGGCGATTATTACGTATTGTACACGCAGGCAAAAAGGTGCTGGAGATTTTTTCTCCAGTGCAGTATATTATTATCGGGCATTTATTCCACGATTATTCCCAGTGTATGAAAAAGCAATATACATTGATAGCGATACAATTTTGCGCGGAGATATAGGCGAGTTATTTGATGTAGATCTAGAAGACAAAGCATTGGCAGCAATGGTGGATCCGAAAGTGTCTTTGATTCCTGAGTTTAGAAGATATGTGGATAATGCGGTGGGGGTAAAGCACGATGAGTATGTAAACTCTGGTGTGCAATTGATGGATCTAAAGAAGATGCGTAAGATGAAATATCTTTCCACGATGATAGATTTAATTAAAAAGTATGATGCAGATCTAGTGGCGCCGGATCAAGATTATTTGAACGTGATTTTGGCTGGGCAGATTAAGTTTTTGGCGCCAGTTTGGAATGCAGAGCCGGTGGAGTCTTTGCCTAAGGGCACAAAATTAGTGCATTATAATCTGTTTAATAAGCCTTGGCATTATAAGAATGTACCACAAGAGAAGTTATTCTGGAATGCTGCGAAAGGGACTGGTTTTTTGGGGGATTTGAAGCGACAGCAAGAGGCTTTTGATAGTGCAAAGCAAAAAGCTGACCATGCAAAAGTGGAGGCTTTAATCCAAAAAGCCGATAAACTAAGTAAGACCAAGAAACCACTAATTAAATTATAATAGCAATAAAAAATGGAGGTGCCTACCAGAATTGAACTGGTGTACGCGGTTTTGCAGACCGCTGCGTAACCACTCCGCCAAAGCACCACCTACAAAAAATGGTGCGAATGAAGAGACTCTAACTCTCGACCTCTTCCTTGGCAAGGAAGCGCTCTAAACAACTGAGCTACATTCGCACGTGGATTTATCGCACGTTATCGTGCTGATGCACGTACAACTTTTAACTTGCGTATGTAATAATTATATCATAGATTCTAAAAAAATGTAAAATTTTGTGATATAATTATAAGCGTAAACGGAAAGATAAAAAATGGAAATATTCTGGCAAGTATTGTTACTTATATTCGGCTTTGTGATTTTAATCAAAGGCGCAGATTGGCTAGTGGAGGGCGCGTCTAGTGTTGCGTCTAATTTTAAGGTATCAAAGCAGTTGATTGGTCTAACAATTGTGGCTTTTGGTACAGGTGCGCCGGAGCTTGCGGTATCTATTTCGTCGCTCGCGTCTGGTAATGCAGATATGTTACTTGGTAACGTGCTCGGTAGTAATATTATAAATATATTGCTACTGATTGGCGTAGCAGCTTTGATTAGTCCAATTAAAATCAATCGAAGTACAATTTCTAAAGAGTTGCCACTGCTACTACTTACTTCTATAGGATTGGTGTTTTTGTTCTTGGATACGTTGATATCTGGCGCGGATGAGAACATGATTACGCGTAGTGATGGCTTGATTTGCGTGTTGTTCTTTGCTGTGTTCTTGTATTATATTATTGCAATGATGCGCAGAAATCGCAACGAGAAAAAGGTGGTAGAAAAACCGCGTTGGAAGTTGGGTAAATCGTGTCTATTCGTGGTACTAGGTTTGGCTGGCGTGGTAGCGGGCAGTGAGTTTGTGGTAAGTTCGGCATCGTTTATTGCATCAGCGATAGGAATATCTGACCGAATTATTGCATTGACTGTGGTGGCGTTTGGGACTTCGTTGCCAGAGCTAGTGACCACAATTACGGCGGCTAGAAAACATGAGAACGAGCTACTAGTAGGGAACATAATTGGTAGTAATATCTTTAATATTTGTATTGTATTGGGGCTGCCAGTGGCGATTTTTGGCGGCATACGGCCGGAAAACTTTGAGATGCTAGATGTTATCATGATGGTGGGCAGTGCGGCACTTCTGTGGTTTGTAGCAAGAAAAGGAAGCCCTATTTCAAAGAAGGAGGGAGCATTGTTGTTGGTAGTATTTGCGCTGTATTATGGCTACATTGTGACAAATGCCGTAATAAATATGCAAGTATGATATAATAAGGTTATAATAAGGAGAAAATATGCCAGTTTGGGGAATAGTATTGATAGTAGTGCTTGTGGTAGTTGGTTGTTACAACTCGCTCGTGACACTAAATGAGCGCGTAAATGAAGCTTGGAGCGATATTACGGTGCAATTAAAGTACCGAGCGGATTTAATACCAAATGTGGTAGAATCCGTAAAAGGGTATGCTAAGCACGAGAAAGAAACCTTTGAAATGGTGACGAGTGCGCGATCGGCGGTGATGGGTGCAAAAACTGTAAAGCAGGCGGCGGCAGCTGAAAAAGAAATGTCGGCGGCGCTAGGGCGTATTTTCGCGATTGCTGAGGCGTATCCAGAACTTAAGGCGAATACTAACTTCATAAAGCTGCAGGATCAATTGCAGGATGTTGAGGATAAGATTCAGGCAGCCCGAAGATTTTATAATTCTGGTGCAAAAGAACTTAATACAAAAGTGATGACGTTCCCGACTAATTTAATTAATAAGTTGTTTGGCGGAAAGTTTAAGAAGCGGGATTATTTTGAGGTAGCCGAAACTGAAAGAACAAAACTTGACAAGGCGCCAGAAGTAAAATTCTAAATATATTATGTACAAACAAATTGCGGAAAATAGGCGAAGAACGGCGATAATTATCGTGGTCTTTGTCTTGATGATTACAGCTATAGCGGCGTTGTTTGCTTATTATTTTCGCGACCCGTGGATTGCGGTATGGGTCTGTGTGATCGCGATTATTTATGCGGTGATTCAATATTTTGCGGCAGGTTCTTTGGCAGTAGCCATGACTGGGGCGGAAGAAATCACAAAAAAAGACAACCCTAGACTATACAATATTGTTGAGAATTTGTCAATTACGACTGGACTACCAATGCCGAAAGTGTATGTAATTGAAGATTCGGCACCGAATGCATTTGCAACCGGGCGTGATCCAGAACATGCAGTAGTGGCTGCTACAACCGGGCTCATGGACATCATGAGTGACAAGGAGCTCACGGCGGTAATGGCGCACGAAATGTCGCATGTAAAGAACTACGATATTAGGGTTAGTATGATTGTGTTTGGACTGACCTGCGTGGTAGGGTTAATTTCTGATATAGCGTTTAGGATGGTGTTTTATGGCGATAGGCGACGCAATGACGAGGGCAGCCCTATGGGGTATTTCTTGATTTTGATTGCGGCAATTCTTTCGCCACTTTTGGCGGCGGTTGCACAAATGGCAGTGTCTAGACAACGTGAATATCTGGCTGATGCATCGGCGGTGAATATAACGCGTTACCCAGAAGGTATGATTGAAGCATTGAAAAAATTACAAACTCATACCCAGCCAATGAGATCGCAGAATACAGCGGCGGCATCAATGTATATCAATGACCCATTGAGGAAGGGTTTCTTTAACGATTTATTTAGCACGCATCCACCGATTGAAAAACGGATAGAGCGATTAGAAAATAGTAAAAAGACTTTTTAAGGAGATGAAGGATGCTAAATAAACAAGAGGCGGTAGAAAGATTAGAAAAGTTACGCAAACTGATTGATGATTACCGTTATAATTATCATGTGCTCGACAAGTCAATCATGAGCGAGGCGGCGGCAGATTCCTTGAAGCATGAGCTTGCGATGATTGAGGAAGAATATCCAGAGTTGATCACGCCAGATTCGCCTACTCAGCGGGTGGCGGGGCGAGCCTTGGACAAGTTTGTGAAGGTGCCACATGAAAAGCGCATGATATCTTTAATGGATGTTTTTTCACGCGAGGAAGTGGAGGAATGGATCCGGCGAAACGAGAAGTTGGTGCCGGGTGGCACGATTGAGGAGTTTTTTACTGATATTAAGATGGACGGGTTGGCTTGTGCATTGAAATATCGGGATGGGATACTAGTGCAAGCTGTAACGCGAGGTGATGGGCTGGTGGGCGAAGATGTAACGCAGAATGTGAGGACGATTGAGAACATCCCATTGAAGATTGATGAAATGGGGGAAGTGGAAGTAAGAGGTGAAATTATTATCTTTAAGAAAGATTTTGAGATAATTCAGGAAAAACAGCGCAAAGCAGGTGAGGCGGAGTTCGCAAATCCGCGTAATTTGGCGGCTGGTTCGATTCGACAGTTGGATCCGAAAGTGGCGGCTAGCAGACCGCTTAAGTTTATAGCTTACGATTTAGTGAAGCCAGATAAGCCGACTTGGCGTGAGGCCTACGAGACGTTGAGGCGGCTGAAGTTTCGGACATCCAATGAGGATAGGGTATTTAGAGCTACAGAAAAAAGTGAATTATTTGAATATATTGATAGGCTTGATGAATATCGCAAAGGGTTGCCATTTAATACTGATGGTATGGTGATTAAGATTAATAATCGTAAGATATATGACGATTTGGGTATAGTAGGTAAAACTCCGCGTGGGGCGGTGGCGTTTAAGTTTCCGGCGGAAGAAGCTACAACAAAAGTGCGTGATATTGTGATTTCGGTTGGTAGAACTGGTGCGGCGACGCCGGTGGCGCTGTTTGACCCGGTAGTGGTGGCTGGCACAACCGTAAAGCATGCTTCGCTACACAATGCCGACGAGATTGCGCGGCTTGATATAAGGATTGGTGACACGGTAATTATTTATAAGGCGGGGGACATTATTCCACAGGTTAAGGAAGTTTTATTGACACTTCGGCCGGACGAGGCGCGACCTTATGATTTTGTAGCAGAACTAAGACGACAGTATCCGGAGTTGACTTTTGAGAGGCCAGAAGGGGAGGTGGTTTATCGCGTGAAGGGCGAGGATAGTGAGCTAGTATTGAAGCGGGCGTTAGAGTATTACGCCTCAAAGCCGGCACTCAATATTGACGGGCTGGGTGAGAAAAATATAGAGGCTCTGATGTCGGCGGGACTAATTAAGACTATACCAGATTTGTACAGGCTAAAGGTCAATGATGTGGCGGCGCTTGAAAGGTTTGGCGATTTATCGGCGAAGAAATTAGTAGAGGCAATAGCTGCATCAAAGAATGCCCCGCTGGCGAAGTTTGTGACTGCACTAGGAATAAGACATGTGGGAGCACAAACGGCAGCCGTGTTGGCGCGGAAGTTTGGCACGTTGGATAATTTGATGAATGCATCAGAAAATGATTTGTTGGAGATTCCTGATATTGGTGAGGTGGTGGCGGAGTCAATTTTGGCATGGTTTAGCGACGACGATAACGTGGCGATGCTAAATGAGTTAAGAGACTTAAGTGTGTGGCCACAGGATGAGATAAATATAGAACTGCCACTTACGGGCAAGTCTTATATTGTGACTGGTACGTTGGCGGCAATGGGGCGTGAGGAGGCGGAGGATAGAGTGAGGGCGCTAGGTGCGACGGTGACCTCTTCGGTGACGCGTAATACGACGGCGCTAATTGTGGGCGAAAAGCCTGGAAAATCCAAAACCGATAAGGCGGATAAATTGGGCATACCGCGCATGACGGAAGTGGAGTTTTTGAAATTGATTGGATAAAAAGAGCCCCGGCTATGATAGCCGGGGCTTAGCGTTTAATAGGGACTGCGATTGACGTTGCCAGCCGTATCCCGATAAGGGAATGTATAGTTAGTGCTGGCGTTATCCTTAACGCTTCTGTAATAAAGATTCCCGCTGGAATCTTTATAGTAGAAGCAGTAGTTGGACGGCAACGTCTGTCCGCAGTTGGCGATGCCGCTACTTCTGGCCTCGATCCGGAAGAAGATCTCGTAGGCCAGCTTGACGTCGTCCTCCGAGAATTTGGCGTTGGACTTATAGTCGGGATAGTACTGGATGAGATTCGCGAAAGTATCGCTGCCCTTCGCGTTCATGATGTTCCAGTATGTATCTGCAAGGCTCTTGTAGTTTCCGGAGGGGTTCAAAGAGCGGCCAAAGCGCGCCAGGTATTCGGCGTCGCTACGGGAAGCGGCGGTTTCAACACCGTAAATACGCCCAGCATAGAGCTTAACGCCACTGTAGCTATAGTTGCTACTACTTAAATTGGCATTCCGCTCTGTCCAGGCATTTTTATATTTGGTGTTGTCGTTCTTGTTGTCTTTCTCTTTACCACCGTAGTCGTCGTAGTAGGTATTGCCGAGATATGTGCCGTTTTTCAAAATACGGTCATTTTCGGCGGCTGTGGCCCAAATCTGCGAAGTCCCGCTACGGCGGTAGAAAGTGCCGCTTTGGGTTTGGTACCAGATGTAGCCACTGTAGCGAAAGGCAATGCCGTTGGAGGTATTGCCGCCGTCGCTGTAGTAGCTACCGATGATGTCCGGGGTCAAGTAGTACTTCTGGCCATCCGTGGCATCGTAGAAGTAGCACTTGGCCATATCTTTGCCGTCGGCCATATCCCAGCCGCGTTGGTTGATTTTGACGAAAGCCGATTTCTCTGCGATGTTGGCATCACGATAGATTTCGGCGGCGGCGTGAAAATGGTCTTTGAGGGATACGCTGTCCACGTAATTGTAGGCAGTGGCGGTGCCGACCGAGATGGCACCCAGGAAGAATGTGGCAATAAGAGACAAAACGATAATGGCTTTTTTCATGATAATGACCTCCTTAAAATAATTTGGATTATCTATTCAAAAGCGACGAAGCCCTAATTAAACGCTAAAAAATTAAGGTACGTCGCAAAAAGCGTCATACCTTAATTATATCACACAAAATGAAAAATGTCAATAGCTGGTAGTCGCGGCGGGATGGGTTATCCCTTGCTCCTGGTAGTCGCGGCGGGATGAAGAATCCCTTGCTCCTGGTAGTCGCGGCGGGATTCGAACCCGCGATTGCATGGATGAAAACCATGTGTCCTAGGCCTCTAGACGACGCGACCACAGTGCTATTATAGCAAATAATTTCAAAATTCGCAAGAGCAATGGTAATCTATGCGGTAATCTTGGCGCCCGAAAGGCTCTAAGGGGTAGATTTTGATGTAGGTGTTTTCGAGATCGCAGTAGGTAGAGAGTGTGGAAGTGGCGCCAGAGTGACGGCCATTGTCAAAATGAAGCAATTGGTTAAGTGTGACTTTGGCAAAACCTCTGGTTAAGTATTTTTCCATGATTTCTGGTATTGATGTATTTGAGGTGGCGTTACTACCGATTTGGTCGTAGAAATAATTTTCGTAATAATCTGTAGAGATGGCTTCGACTTGGTGAGTAATGACGCGCTCTGGGGTAGAGAGGGTAGTAAAAAGAATAGTTAAGATGACGGACATCATGGCCAGAACGATGACAGCTAAAATAGTATGCCGAGAACGGCGATGGATTTTGCGACTGGTATCCTGGGACTTGGCGATACGGGAACTACGGATACGATGGCGCGAACTATGCATGGCGGCGCTGGAAGTCTTGGCTAGTTTTTGTTTTTTGATAGTAACCATAAGTTTATTTTAACATAAAAAGAGTGATTATGGTATAATGGCTTATGAAAATGGAGGAAAATGAGTAAACTGTTTAAACGGACAAAGATATTGGCCACGATTGGGCCGGCTACGATGACGCCGGAAATGGTGGAAAAAGTAATAATGACTGGGGCGAATGGTTGTAGATTGAACTGTTCGCACGGTACTAACGAAGAGCGCAGTGAGCAGATTAAGTGGATACGTGCAGCGGCCGAGAAAAAAGGCAGGAGCGTGGCAATACTATGGGATTTGCAGGGGCCGAAGATACGGCTAGGGACAATTCTAAATAATCATTTAGATTTGGCCGAGGGAGACGAGCTAGTGTTAGAAGCGAGGCCAGACTATGAGCATGATGGCGGCAAGACGGTGCCAGTGCAGTATAATTTGGCGGCGAAGTGTAAGGTGGGGGAGCCGCTGTCGATGTTTGATGGCAAAGTTCGCGCCGAAGTGACGGAAATTGTAAGTGAGACGGCCATAAAGATTCGTATTCTTAATGACGGTTTTATTATGTCTAAGAAGGGATTGAATCTACCTGATACGGACTTTGGTGGTGATATTTTGACCAAGAAAGATTTGACGGATATTGAGTATGGTGCAAAAGAGGATATTGATTATGTATCGCTATCTTTTGTGCAGTCGGCGGCGGATATTTTGAAATTAAAACAGCTACTATTGGCGCACGGGTCTACCGCTAAGGTGGTGGCAAAGATTGAGACGAAGCGGGCGATTGCTTCGGACGAGCATCTTGAGGAAATAGTGAAGGCGGCTGATGGTGTAATGGTGGCGAGGGGCGATATGGCGTCTGAGGCGGGGGCGGAAGTGGTGCCGATTGTGCAGCGCAAGTTGATTGCGATGTGTCGGCGATACGGAAAACTATGTATTGTGGCGACGCAGATGATGTCGTCGATGGTGGATGCGCCGGAGCCGACGCGTGCGGAGGTGTCTGATGTGGCGACGGCTGTAGTGCAAGGGGCTGATGTGGTGATGCTGTCGGATGAAACTGCGAATGGTAAATATCCGCTAGAAACAATTGCGGAGATGAAAAAAGTGATTTTGTATACGCAAAACCATTCTAGGTTGGCACCACTGAATCGCCCGGAAGACAACGAAAGGGTAATGGATGCGATTTCGGCGTCGGCGGCACGCTTGGCGGAGAAAATCGACGCGGATGTAGTGGTATGTCAGACGGCTTCTGGCGCTACGGCAATGGCAATGGCGGCGGAAAGGCCAAATTTGCCGATTATTTCGGTAACGCCGAATAAGCGGGTGGCAAATCAGCTGGCACTGCTATATGCAAACTCGGCATTTGTGAGGCCATATTCGACTGAATTTGGTTATGATTTGGCGGTAGAGTTAAAGGCTTCGGGATATTTGCAAACGCGTGAAGGTAGAGATGATTTGCTGGCGGTAATTGTATCTGGCGATAAGGATAAAGTGGGGACTGATACAATTAGAGTGCGTACAATCTAAAAAAATGCCTGGGTTAGCCCAGGTATTTTTGTTACTCTGCGATGGCGGCGAGGCCGGGTAGGGTTTTGCCACAAAGAAATTCGAGAGAGGCGCCGCCACCGGTAGAAATGAGAGAATAATGAAGATTTTGGTGCTCTGATATAAGATTTTCGACGAAGGCTGTAGTATCGCCGCCGCAGATAATAGTGGTGGCAGATTGATTTTCGCCGAGTAATTCTGCAACAATAGTAGAAGCGGTAGCATAAGCAGGGTCTTCTACTTTGCCTAGAGTGCCATTCCAGATGATTGTTTTGGCATCTACAATGCGATTGGCGAATTCGGCGGTTGAAAGGGGACCAATGTCCAGCTTGGTACCAGTAGTATCTGTGTCGAAATCATTAGCAACATAGATTTTGGGATTGTTTGGGGTGTAGCCGTTGGCAGCAATTTGACCACCAACAAGGATATGATCGGCGATATTGAGAAAATTATCAATGAGAGGCTGTTTGTCTTCGACTTTGGCGCCGCCGATGATAAGAGCAACTGGATGAGTGGGGTTTTGAAGTGCGGAACTAAGATTGGAAACCTCACGCTCTACAAGCAGGCCAGCGTAAATGGGTAGGAAATGTTTGACTGCGTCAGTAGAAGCATGGGCGCGGTGAACGACGGCGAAGCCATCTTGGACATAGAAGTCTGGTTTGGTGCTAGATAAGATTTCTTCTATAAAGTCTGTGGAATTGGAAGTTTCACCAGGGTAAAAGCGGAGATTTTCTAGGAGAAGGATGCCGCCGTCTGGTAAGTTGTCTACAGCGGTGGAGACATCTGGGCCGGATACATTAGCTGAAAAATAGACGTTTTGAATGAGTTGATTAAGAACGGTGGCGACTGGCTTTAATGAGAGTGCAGGGTCGACGCCGTTGGGGCGACCAAGGTGCGAAATGATGATGATTTTTTTGGCGCCATGCTCGCGCAAATACTGCAAGGTTGGTAGGCTGGCTCGAATACGAAGATCATTTGTGACTTGACCATCTAATATGGGAACATTGTAATCGGTGCGGACAAGAATAGTTTTGCCCTTGATATTGATATCGCGAATAGTTTTCATGAGATTATTATAGCATTAAATGCCGGTGAGTGGGACGATGTCGGCGCCGAGATGACGGAGCCTGGCGGCAAAATCTTGGTAGCCGCGATTGATAGGGTAGACATTGCGAAGGATTGAAATGCCAGGGGCAGCAAGCATGCCAATTAAGACGACTACGGCAGGACGAAGTGCTTGTGGAGCGACTAATTCAGCGGCGTGCCAGTTGGTAGGACCTTCGACATAGAGGCGATGGGCATCGAGGAGCTCGACTTTAACGTTGAGATTGGCAAGTTCGGTGGTATAGATGGCGCGATTTTCAAAAACCCAGTCATGGATCATAGTGCGGCCCTCGGCGACGGCGGCAATCACAGAAAAGAAAGGTAAATTGTCGATGTTAAGACCAGGGAAAGGCATGGGGTGAATCTTGTCAACTGGGGCGACAAGGTGAGACTTGAGGATTTTGAGGTCAATAAGACGAGTGCGGCCATTGGCGGAGCTATACTCTGGAGATTTTTCAAAACGAGCACCCATGTTTTTGAGGACTTCGAGCTCAATCTCTAGGAATTCGATGGGGGCACGGAGTAAGGTGATTTCCGAATTGGTGACAAGGGCGGCAGCAATGAAACTCATGGCCTCGATGGGGTCTTCGGAGAGGTTGTATTCGACATCTTCGTTGATGGTGGAGCGGCCACGCACTACGAGCGTGGTAGTGCCGATGCCGGAGATTTTGACACCGAGTTTTTCAAGGAAAAAGCACATATCTTGAACCATGTAATTAGGGGAAGCGCCGACGATAGTAGTGCGGCCGGGGGCAAGGGCAGCAGCCATGAGGACGTTTTCGGTGACAGTGTCGCCACGCTCGGTTAAGACAATGTAGCGATCGGTGTATTTGTGAAGGGTGTTTTGATTGACGTGAACTTCGTAGAAACCGCTGTTTTTTTCGGCATCGACTTCAAGACCGAAAGATTTGAGGGCTTGCATATGCGGCTCAACAGTGCGCGTACCAAGTGAACAGCCACCGGCGTACGGAAGCTCAAAACTTTCAAATTTATGAAGCAGTGGGCCTAAAAACATGATAATCGAGCGAGTGCGACGTGCAGCATCGATGTCTAATTCGTTGAGTTTTAATTCGCGTGGTGATATAATTTCTAGGTCGCGGTGGCGGTTTTGCCAGTGACATTTTACGCCGATAGACTCTAAAACTTCAATGATACGAAAAACTTCTTCGATGCGGGCTACTTTATGTAAAATGGTGCGTCCAGAGTTCAAAAGAGCAGCACAAAGGATGCCGACTGCGGCATTTTTGGAAGTATTGATGGTGATTTCGCCAGACAATTCGCGGCCGCCACGGATACGAAAACTTTGAGAAACGGAATCATTGATAGAGAGAATTTGGTTGCCGAGAGCCTCGGATAACTTCTTAACCATCTCAAGGGAAATATTTTGACCGCCTTTTTCAATGCGGTGAATGGCCGACTGGCTGGTGCCTGCGGCTTCAGCGAGCTCACCTTGTGTCCAGCCTTTTTCGAGACGCATTTGCTCGATGGTTTCACCAATAACTTGTTGGTAGGTTTTTGATTTTTTCATGAAAGTAATTATATCACGGGATGAATAATTTTACAAGACTAAAAAGTTTGTTATAATAGAAAAATGGATAAGATAACAGACGGGCTGAATGCGGCGCAGAAGGATGCGGTGGAAACCTTGGAGGGGCCGCTTTTGATTTTGGCAGGGGCCGGGTCTGGGAAAACTAAAACTTTGACGCATAGAATTGCGAATTTAATATATCATGGCGTGCAGCCGCAGAATATTTTAGCGGTGACCTTTACAAATAAAGCAGCTAAGGAAATGCGTGAAAGGTTATGGATGCTACTTAATACCGGGGTTGGCGCCATAATCGAGCCACCGCGCTCATTTATGCCTTATATGGTTAATTTTCATGGTATTTGTGTGAAGATTCTAAGAATTGAAGCGGATGCGGCAGGGCTGGATCGTAATTTTGTAATATACGACACGGATGATCAAGTTTCGCTGGTGAAACGTGTGATGAAGAGTTTAAGGCTAAACGAAAATAAAGCTTTGAAGCCTAAATCTATTCAGGCGATTATTTCTGCGGAGAAAAATCGTGGTAGGGGGCCAGAAGAATATGCGGCCGGGGCGATGTATCCAAATCAATATGACATTGCCAAGGTCTTTAGTGGTTATGAAGAAGAAAAGAAGAAAGCTGGTGCTCTAGATTTTGACGATTTACTACTGAAAACGTTGGAGTTATTTGCTACAAATGAGGCGGTGCGTCGAAAATGGCAAGACAAGTTTGCACATATTTTGATAGATGAGTATCAGGATACTAATTTGGTACAATATAAGCTCGTGAAATTGTTGGTTAATGAAAAACGTAATATTTGTGTGGTGGGGGACGATTGGCAGTCGATTTATTCGTGGCGCGGAGCAGATTTTACGAATATTTTGAATTTTGAGAAAGACTTTCCTGGTGCAAAGGTGATTAAATTGGAACAGAATTATCGTTCAACTGGGAATATCTTGGAAGCATCGCAAAAAATTATTAATCACAATAAGACGCGTACGGAAAAGACCTTATTTACTGAGGCTGGAAATGGTGCACCGGTAGATATTCAAAGTTTGGCGGATGAAGAACAAGAGGCGCAATTTGTGGCGCGGACAATTTTAAGGATGGCGAGGGAGTATCCAGACTATAGTGATTTTGCGGTACTTTATCGTACGAATGCGCAGTCGTATACTTTTGAAAAAGTGTTTATTAACATGCATATTCAATATAAGATTGTGGGTGGTGTGAGATTTTACGATCGCAAAGAAGTGAAGGATGTGCTAGCGATTCTGAAATTGATTGTGAGTGGTAGAGATAAGGTATCGCTGGAGCGGGTGGCAAAAAATGTTCTGTCTGGCATGGGCGAAGCGTCACTTAGCAGAGTTTTGTCGGCGATAGATTCGATGGCAGATGCGGAGCCATTAAAAAATGCAGATTTACCAGAGGTTCTAACTACGGCGAAGGCTAAAAATGCATTGATGCGATTAGTAAATTTTGTAAAAACAGTAAAAGCGACTGATAACCCTGGTGAGGTTGTGAGGCGAGCGATAGAATATTTTGATTTCAAACGTTTGACCGATGATGGTACGCCGAGCGGTGAGGAGAGATTGGCAAACCTTGAGGTGTTGGCTGGTAATGCTGGGGCGTATGAAAACTTGGAAGATTTTTTGGCAGATGCATCGCTAATGTCGTCGGCAGACGAGGGTACGAGCAAGAATTCGGTAACTTTGATGACTTTGCATGCGGCGAAAGGTTTGGAGTTTCCGGTGGTGTTTATGGTGGGGCTTGAAGAAGGGCTATTTCCAAGTAGTCGTGCAGCCGAAGATGTGGCGGGACTTGAGGAAGAGAGGCGGCTGGCTTATGTGGGGATGACGCGTGCAATGAAAAAATTATTCTTGACATATGCCGGTAGCAGATATTCGTTTGGTAGTAGAAATTATAATATGCCGTCGAGATTCTTGATAGAGTTGGGGTATAATCCGTATGGGTCGGCCGGGTATGGTGGCTATCGCGATGAAGATGGTGATGGATTCACAGATTTTAATGATAGTAGTTTTGATGAATCAGATTTTGATCCGTTCCCAGATGATTTGCCGGTGTTTGAATAATTTTTGATAGATATGATATAATGATGGTAGCTTAATAAGTGAGGAAACAAAATGACTGCTAAGATTACGAAGGCAATAATACCGGTAGCTGGTTGGGGGACAAGAAGACTGCCAATCACAAAGGTTGTAGAAAAATCGATGTTGCCTGTAGGAAATCGTCCGCTTGTAGATTATTCGGTGCAAGAATTGATTGAGGCTGGGGTCAAGGATATTTATATGGTAGTGTCGAATGTTGAGCCATGCCAGGTGAGAGCGTTTTATCAAGACAACTTGGCGCTTAATAGATATTTGATTGATCGTGGCAAAGAGGATAAGCTAGAGAAGGCTAAGACTTTGCCGGACGACGTAAAAATCCATTACGTAGCACAAGATCCTTCTAGTAAATATGGAACGGCTGTGCCGATTGCGATGGTGGTAGAAGAGTTCAAAATTGATGAGCCGGTCTTGGTGTTTATGGGTGATGATTTTATTTGGAACCCAGGGGGCGAGTCAGCGGCAGAGGCGCTAATTAAAGCGTCAGAGGGTGACAAGTCGGCGATTTTGGGTGTAGAAATTGAAAGGTCCGAAGTAGAAAAATACGGTGTGTTATCCGTAAAAGATGGTAATTTAGTAAATGTGGTAGAGAAACCAACCGTAGAAGATGCTCCGTCTAATTTGATTAATGTTTCTAAGTATATTATGACGCCAGATTTATTGCGGCGAATTGTGAAGTATGTAGACGAGAATAATTTTGGGCCAACTGATCAAGAATATGTAGTAATTGACCCAATTGATGAATATTTGCGCGATGGCGGTATTATAAAAGTGACAGCAACGAGCGGTGAATACCTTGATGGCGGTTCGGTAGAGGGTTGGGTGCACGCCAATAATGTAGTGCTTGGTAATAAATAGAAATTAGCACTCTTGCATTTGGAGTGCTAATTGTGTATAATGGTGGTATTATGCAAGAAGAATTTAGCGAAATTATGAATCATTTGTCTGAAAATGCAAGATTTGCATTGCAGAAGTCAGACTATTATAGTAAAAGATACAATAATGGCTATATGGGGACGGAGCATCTCTTGATGGGGCTTTTGGCCATGGATACTTCTACGGCGGCGAAGGTTCTAAGAGAAGCTGGTGTAACGATAGACGAAGTGGAAAAATCGCTAAATAAGGTAGCAGTAGAAGTGGTGGGTAGTGATATGGCGATGATGTCTTTGTCTGAGGCGGTGATTTTGACGCTAAGAATGGCGCAAAATTATGTTAAGGAGCAGGGGCTTACCGTGATAGGCACTGAACATATTTTGTATGCGCTTTTGAATCAGCCAAATTCGCGAGCAGCTTTGATAATTAACGGGTTGGATGCAGATACGGAAAAAATTCTAGATGAAATCGAGGCGCTTGTAGAAGAACAAACTAAGGACGAACAGTCTAAGGCGGAAAAGGCCAAATATATTAAAAGCCCAGCGTTGAAGTTCTTGAAAAAATACGGTAAAGATTTAACGGAAGAGGCACGAGCTGGACAATTAGATACGGTAATTGGACGCGAAAATGAAATCGAACGTGTAATTACGGTTTTATCTAGACGAACAAAATCTAACCCGGTGCTAATTGGTGAAGCTGGTGTGGGTAAGACTGCAATTGTGGAGGGGTTGGCAACTAGAATTGTAAAGAATGAGGTGCCGGGTGGACTAATTGGCAAGCATATTTATCAGGTAGATTTGTCATCTGTGGTAGCTGGAACGAAATTCCGGGGTGAGTTTGAGGAGCGCATTAAGGGTATTATCGACGAAGCGGTAGAAGATGATACGGTATTGTTATTTATTGATGAGATACACCTTTTGTGTGGTGCGGGTTCTAGCGAGGGGAGTATGGACGCGGCAAATATTCTAAAGCCGGCACTGGCGCGTAACAAAATTAATTTGATTGGCGCTACTACTTTGGATGAATACCGGAAGACGATAGAAAAGGACAAGGCACTAAGTCGAAGATTCCAGACTGTAATGGTGGAAGAACCGAGTGCAGCGGTGACGCTTAGGATCGTAAAAGGGATTAAGCAGCACTATGAAAAACATCACGGTGTAATTATTCCAGACGATGTGATTGAAACGGCGATCGCAATGAGTCAACGCTATATTAATGATAGATTTATGCCCGATAAAGTAATTGACATCGTGGACGAGGCTTCGGCGATTGCGAAGGTAGCCGCAGATAAAAAAGGTGGTGGTAAATATAAAAAGTTGAAGATTGAAAAGTCATCACTTGAAGAAAAGATTACCGAGGCGGCCGAAAAAGAAGATTTTGAAAAGGCGGCGGAATACAAGACGGAGTTGGCGCGGCTTGAGAAAGAGATTTTGGCGCTGGAAAAATCTGGCGTAAAAGAAGAAGAGACGCCAACTCTGACCGAAGAGAACTTAGCCACGGCGGTTTCGCTGAAGACTGGTATTCCGGTATCCAAGGTGCATGGTTCGGAAATGAAAATGCTGATGGGATTGGAAGACGAACTAAAGAAATCTATTGTTGGACAAGATGAGGCGGTGGCGGCAGTAGCGAAGGCAATACGTCGGGGGCGCAGTGGTATTACGGATTCGCGACGCCCAATTGGTTCGTTCTTGTTTATGGGGCCAACCGGTGTAGGTAAAACAGAGCTTGCACGCGTGATTGCTAGAGAGGTGTTTGGCGGCGAAAACGCGCTTGTAAAAATAGATATGAGCGAATTTGGCGAGAAACATAATGTGTCGCGATTAGTTGGGGCGCCAGCCGGATATATTGGTTATGATGATGGCGGGAAGCTAACCGAGGCAGTAAGACGTAAGCCATATTCGGTAATTTTGTTTGATGAAATTGAAAAGGCCCACCCGGATGTATTTAATTTGTTGTTGCAGATTTTGGAAGATGGGGTGCTGACCGACGGACAAGGAAACAAAGTGAAGTTTAATAATACGATTGTGATTTTGACTTCTAACCTTGGCTCTGCGGATATGTATCGTGAGAGTGAACTTGGTTTTACCGCAAAGACATCTAAAGACAAAAAAGCACTTGCGGAAGAATATGAAGAAAATAAATCGTATGCGATGAAAGCATTGCGAAAGGTGATGCGACCAGAGTTAATCAATAGATTGGATGACATTGAAGTCTTCCATGCTTTGACAAGAAAGGATGTGGAGAAAATTTTTGACAATTTGATTGGTGATTTGAAACGACGATTGGCGGTGAAGGGCGTGGGACTAAAAGTGTCGGACGAGGCGAAAAACTATTTGATTGAAAAGGGATATGATCCAAAGAATGGGGCTAGACCGCTTAGGAGATGCATTGAAGAAGAAGTGGAGTCGATAATGGCGGAAGCGTTGATTAGTGGCGAGCTGAAAAAAGGAGATATTCCAGAGCTTGTGCTACGCAATAAGAAATTGGAGCTATCTAAATAAGAAAGGATGATATGAAAAATTATTTAGTACCAACTGTAGTTGAGGAAACGAATAAGGGCGAGCGGGCGTACGATATTTACTCGCGCTTATTAAATGATAGAATAATATTTTTAGGTGAAGACGTAAATGCGCATACGGCAAATTTGGTTGTAGCGCAGCTACTATATCTTGCCCATGAAGATCCGAAGCGCCCAATTAAACTTTATATTAATTCGCCTGGGGGTTCTGTGTATGACGGTTTGGCAATTATTGATACAATGAACTACATTGAGCCAGATGTGGAAACAATAGGGATTGGTCTGCAGGCAAGTATGGGGGCAATGTTGCTTTCTTGTGGAGCAAAGGGGAAGAGATTTTGCTTGCCAAATGCACGCGTGATGATACATCAGCCGTCGTCTGGAACCGAAGGAAAAATTACGGACCAGGAAATAATGCTAAAAGAGGGGATTTTCTTGAAAAAACGACTAGCGGAAATTTTTGCGAAAAATACCGGTAAGACTTTGGCGCAGGTTGAAAAGGACATGGATAGAGATAACTGGATGAGCGCTGAGGAGGCTTTGGAATACGGCATTATTGATGAAATAATAAAATAACTTTTGTTATATTTTGTTGTATAATGTAAGTATGAGTAGTAAGAAAGCTAGTATTGCGGTAAGTTTGGTGGCACTTGCGATGATCGTGGGGATGTTCGTAGGTGTAGGTGGGATTTTTCGCGATACATCTGGTGACCTTGGTGTAGCGCTTGAGAAAGCTAAAGATGATACGGCAATCGCAAAGGTTGAAAGTGAAGATGCGGCAGTGGCAAGAGCTTATCGTGGAGCGGAAGCAACTTTTGACCCGACGGTGGCAGCGGATGAGATGGGTTTTAGGGAGCCATTGGGCGAAAGCGTAACAACGCGAGCGAACCAGAGCAAAACGTTAGCATCGCTAATGGTGATGGAGCTGATAGCGATTAGTGTGTTGGCTTTTGCCGTAGTATTTGTGGTTTCGCGAACCGTGAAGAATGCTTTAGAAAATTAAAATAATATCGCCGATGGGCGATATTATTTTTGTGGGGTAGTAATATTAGCGGAGCGTCCGTAATTGGGTAGAATAATTGGCTGATGGTTGCCGAGGTGGTCTTTTAGGGGGATTTGAAGTTCATGCGCTAAGGTATTAACAACGGCGGCGCCGATACGAAGGCCAGTAAAAGAGCCGGGTCCCGTCATGAAGGTGATTTCTGAAATATCTTGCCAGGTTTTGTGATTTTCTGATAATTTTTCTTGAATAAATGACAGAAGTTGCTCGGCGAGGTCGTGGCCGGATTCCCATTGGTAGGTTTTATCGTCCAGTTTTAGTATGGTGGTGGGAGTAGAAGTGTCTAAGTATAATTTCATAGGATGACCTCGCGCGTATTTTCATCGGTATAATTGATATTAATAATATGGTGATGAGGGGGCAGTAGAGATTGGATAGATTCGCCCCATTCAATAATGATAATTTGATGAGGATCAGAAAGTTTTTCGGAAAGATCATCTACCATAAGTCCTGGATCTGGCAGGCGATAAAAGTCGTAATGTGTAAGTATGCGACCATCGGGTAATGCGTAAGTTTTGGAAATGGTATAGCTTGGGCTGGTGATGGGCTGGTTAATATTAAGACCACGAGCTAGGCCGCGCACAAAAGTAGTTTTGCCGGCGCCAACATCGCCCACAAGCTCAATAACCGTAGCCTCTGAAGTAGGGGACTTGAGGTTTTTGGCAAAGCTTTTGCCAAAATCTAGCATCTCTTGCTCGGATTGAATCTTCATTGTATAATTATAGCATGAAAATCTATATTTCTGGAATATCTGGGACCGGGATGGGGCCACTGGCGTTAATGGCAAAACAGGCCGGGATTGAGGTGTGTGGGTCAGACTTGAATAGGGGTGCGATATATGATGAATTAGTTGATGCTGGCGTAGATGTGGAGATTGGTGAGCAGGACGGAGAGTATTTGCAAAGCCAGGCAGAGGGGCTAGATTGGTTTGTGCACACTTCGGCTTTACCGGAAAATCATCCGGAATTAATAATGGCAAAAAAGCTAGGAATCCGAGTATCTAAGCGAGATGATTTGACGGCTTTTTTGGTAGAAAAGTTGGGACTTAAAATGATTGCGGTTGCCGGAACACATGGCAAAACTACGACAACGGCAATGACTGTATGGACGGCGCTAAAACTCGGATTACCGGTAGCGTACATTGTGGGGACGACACTAGGATTTGCGCCAAGTGGGGCGTACCATTTTGGTGATAAGTATTTTATTTATGAAGCAGATGAATATGACAGGAATTTTTTGAAGTACCATCCGTGGCTAGCGGTAATAACGTGCGTAAGTTATGATCATCCAGATATTTATGCCACCGAGGCGGAATATCGTGCGGCATTTGGGCAATTTAAGATGCAAAGTGAGCGCGTAATTGAAGCGGCTGGGGAGGGTACGTTGGTGAGGGGGGTGAATGTGCCAGTGTTTGAAGCGGATGATTTTAGGTTGGCAGGAGCGGTACGCCGAAAGGATGCAGCGCTAGCTGGGGATGCAATCGGTGTGATGCTGCAGGATAGTGGTTTTGATGCGGACAAACAGCGAATAGTTGATATATTAAATCAGTTTCCAGGAGTGGGTAGGAGATTTGAAAAACTTGTAGATGGGATATACACGGATTATGCGCATCATCCTGAGGAGATTGCGGCTACGGTGGAAATGGCGCGTGAGCAGGCAAAAATTGATGGAAAATCTGGTGTAGTGGTGGTGTATCAGCCACATCAAAACACAAGACAGCATGAGGTTAGGGACGGATATGTAGATGCGTTTAGTGGAGTAGATAAAATCTATTGGTTGCCGACATATTTGACACGGGAAAATCCGGCACTAAAAATACTTAGTCCAGCGGATTTGATTGATGGTTTGTCTAATCGCAGCGCAGCGGAAGCGGCGGAGCTGAATGATGAATTGTATGATAACATTGTGCGGTGGCGTGACGATGGATATTTGGTGCTACTGATGGCGGCTGGCCCGGCGGATGGATGGTTGCGGGGCAAACTATTGGCTTAGTGTTTTAGTACCTTGGTGCCAATTCATGCTGGTAGACCGTAGTCATAACACTAGATTCGCTAGCCTCAGCCATAGAATGTGCCCAAATTAGAGAAGATGTATCATAATTGACTATTTCTGCTGGTGTACCAGATTGATTACCAATCGCATTACCGTAGGTGCGAGCTGGATTAATGGTGTTTGCAATGACAACGCCGTTAATGACAAGCTGTGACAGTGAACGTTCACGGCTATTTAGCGCATTTTGTGTTTCTGAGCTATATCCATTGCATGTATGAACCGTGCCACCAGAAATCAGAATCGCATCAATCCTACCTACGTTACAGTTGATTCTAATGTCCCCTGCAGCAGATATGATGATTTTTGGTATTTGCGTAGAAGAAGTTAGATTGGTAGAGCGCGCATAGATATCGCCAGCGATTGTTATGCTCCCAGTGGCTTTTACGACTCTCGTAGCCATATTTGGCACATTGCCACCACTAATTGTCAAATCACCATTATAATATGCATAACGAATATCTTTTCCGGTACCACTTGATGTTTGTGTGCCGACATAGTCTAGAATAATATTGTTAGAGATATTATTAGATGGATTGCTCGGCATGAAATAATCTACTAATGCCGTGCGGTTTTTTGCGGTATTGGTGTGAATATTTGCATTGCCTGATGCGGAGCCGTTTTGCCCACAGAGTATTCCCCAGTTTGAACTACTGGAAGTGAAATTTGCGAAAGATAGCGGCACTTGATTCCCACAGAAGTTATATGTTAGTCCACTTCTCGTTGATAAGCCATAAATAGTGTTTGTGCCAGTTCGTCCTAGCGCGGCGCCCGATGCTAAGTTCCTCACTAAGCCGTTAGCAATAATGCCTTCTTCCACCCATGAACCAAAATATGTTGCGCCGACACGGTCTCCAGTATAATTATAGATTCCATATAAATTATATTTTTTTGTTACACCAGTAGACATTTCGCCATTTGAGAAGATTGAGCCACCAAGAACTTGCAGGGTCGGTTTCTTCACGATACGTGCACATTTTGGTGCAGAAATACGCCACATGCCATCACCATCCATGTTGTAGTAATTGGTATCGGCGCCGCTACTGGCTGGATAGACGGCGGCAGCAAAACACATGTAATCACCTGCGCTTGCGTCGTAAGCACTGTAGGTGCCATTGAGTGAAACACTGTTTCTGACGCCAGCTAAATAGCTATTGGAGTTGAGCCTGCCTGAGTATGTTTCAACGTGGTCATTGCAAAGCCCGGCCTTACTTCCTAGAAAAGCACAGAGATTGTCGCTACGTACTACCTGCTCACTACCACCATCTGTAGTGGAAACATAGCCTATGAGTCTAGCTCTAGCATTAGGAACTATAGTGGCATAATCTGCTTCAGTGGCATTATTATATCTTGTGCCAACTGTAACATAGGCATTGTATACAGCGATTTCATCACCAGCAAATACTCTGGTACGGTCTATATCTAGAGAAATTGTATTATAGTAGTTATATGGGACGTGTACGTAAGAACTATCACTGACGGAGCCACGAGTAGTTCTGCCTATGTTGTAGGTATTACAATGCTTAATGGTATGGTCACAGTCACAGACGTCTTTAACGCAACGTGAACATGTGTAGGTGCTTCCGTCCTTATGCGTGCATGTCCTAGATTCGGTATGGTGCGGACAACTGCATGAGCAACAACTCTTCGTCCAGGAATGGTTGGTATCAATTTCTATAGAAGTTATCGGTTCACTCATTCTTCTGCCGTAACGATTGTCCGTACTAATAAAATCGTTGTAGCTTGTACCGACATCACTATTGGTGACTCTGTAGTTATTGGCAATTCCTCGCTTAGTGGTATCGCCAGCGCTGTAAATAAACTCCTTTTGAAACGACGCAACTCTATTGCCAGATAAATCATTGAAACCATATGGCGAGGATGTTGTAACGCGATAACCGCTAATCCAATCGAAATCCGTAGCGCTACGAAGTTGGATATAACCATTATATGATCCGCAGCCTGGACAGCCGCTTGTTTTGCTGCTATCGTGATATGCCACTTCTGTTCCATTCCATTCTGTTACATTATGATACATATAATATTGTGCTCCTGGAAAGTAACAGTTTTGCCAGGCCACTACGTCACCCGGCATGGCATAGGTTGCATCATCTTGCCATCCACGATAAGTGCCGGCCAAACGAGTATTCTTGGCTTTAGATATAACCGAAGTAATCCCGGAATCAGGACTGTAAGAAGAAAAACCGTGTGGTGCAAGTTCGCCATTTCCACACGTATCTGGCTGGCCGCCACCTACGATGACTTTGGTGCAGACTTTTGTGAGGGGTGTTAGAGTGCCACCTTTACCTACACTTACAGTTTCGCAAAAGAGATATTGGCCGGCGGTACTAAAGCGCACATTGAATGATTCTCGGAAAATGTATTTGCTACCACCCGAGCTATAGCTACGATTCTCGGCGGCATAATAACCATCCTCCGCCACAGTAAGATTAGCAGTGCCGCTTCCTGCGATTCCAGAACGAAAACCACCATAGTTAGTGCCGCTTCGTTCTACTTTCCAAGATACATTGGAATCTTTTTGGGTAGAATAGATATTATGTGAAAAAGTAATTGTGGCGGTTTGGTTTGTGTTGACGACTGCATCGGTGGTGTATACTACCTTGACCGGTGCAGTACCATTGATTCCGGTAGAAGAGTAGCCACCAACAGCACTGTTGGAAACATTGGATAGTGATAGATATGAAGCGGCGGGTTCTCTAGGAGCACAAAACCACGCTAATGGTCCACTGGTGCCATTTTCATCCCAGGTAATTGGATATAATGAACTGCCATATTGCTCGCGCATGTTGTTGTATTGTTCTCGTACATAGTCCATTGGGAAGCCCATTTCATAATATCTAGTATATCCGCCATAGGCTTCAGAGTCATAAAATGAGTTAGCGTTTTGATCGATACCCAAAAGACCCATTTGATGTTCACCATACACCTGAAGACCATTTTCACTGTCGCCGTAATCATAATCAAACTTAGCTACCATGGCGTAGCGCCAAAAACCATCGCCACGAGCACTACAATCTTGGTCTATTTTGCCGGCACCAATAAACTGACGATTGCCAGTTGAACCCATAATTTCTAGACTATCGCTCCCGTCGAGGCTAACACGTATACCGTCCTCTAGATAGCCATTATTGCGCGCAGTATTCCAATCATACCATTTCCAAGTAGCGCCATAACAAGTAGAGAAAGGGCCATCGCAGGTTGGCGATCCGCCACTACCAGAACCAGTACCATAATATGCAGCATGTGCTACATTGCCAAAAATCGTAGTCATTAGTGCAATAATGGCTACCGTAAAAATAGCTCTGTGGTGGTTTTTAATACTCATTGTTTTCTCCATAAATTGACTCGTATAATGAACCGTATTGTATTTGGTACCATTCGCCAGTTGCACTATCACCTTCGGCGTAACTGATTTTGGCCATCGCATTAAAGTAATCTAATCTTTGTTCGTTGTCTAGTTTTTCAGTATCAATGGCCTCTGCTACGGCTAGTGCGGCTGCTGAGTCACCCATGCGTAAATACTGGAAGATTAAAGTCATTCGCGTACCAAACTCGGCCGTAGTGCCAGTATATTCTTGTAATTTTGTGTTAAGATATTCTACGGCTTCTTGTTGAGGTAGGCTTTCGGCTTCGGCTACCATATCCTCAATTACGGTGGGGAGATTTTCTATGACAGTTTCACCACTTGATGTTTCACCGTCACCATCACCATCTGGACATGTACTGGGTTTGCCGCTAGTATCGGCATCTGAATCAGCACTGGTATCAGAGCTGCTCTGCTCGTTGCTAGTATTACTCACAATGACAACGCCAGCAACTAAACCACCTAAGATTAGGACTGTTGCGATAATAATAATAGCGATAAGATATTTCTTGTGAGATTTTGGCTGAGAGGCAGAATTACTAGTTTTGAGGCGAGAAGGACTTTTACCACGACCGCTAAACATTTTAGTGAAAATGTTACGCGTTCGTGCTTTTTTCTTAGGGTTGGAATTGGGTGAGGGCAATTGCTGCGACGTTACAGTTGGCTGACTAGTGTTGTCTAGAGATTGGTTATTGATGGCTTTGCCGATTCTATCACGCAGAGTTTTACGCGCACGCGCATTAGCCTCAATCCGTTCTTGTACAGATTTAGGTTTATTAACCGGCACTCCAGAATTATCAGTATTACTCTCCGCCATAATCTTATTATAGCATAAAAAATTATCAAAAGCATTTAACATTTTCACTAAAATATTTAGTGTTAATGCCGAAAAGAAGCATGTTAGACGACCAAAACTTACAAAAAATACTAAATGGTTGATTGTTATAATAACTTTGACTTTTTGTGTAGTCGGTAGCTTGACGGCGATTGTGATTAGTACGTTTAATACTAACCAAACGCAGGAAGAGTTGGCGGACGAGGAAGATGGTGGTGGTTGTCCAATGGACGAAGATGGGGATTCCATCGTGGAAGATGATGAGGAAGCACAACAGAATATTACGAATATACTTAATGAGTTGAACGAGATGAGCGTTGGCGACTCAATAGAATATCTTAATGAGAAGCTTGATGAGTATACGGGGACCAGCACGGAATTTGGTGTGCGAGAGACATTGATATACTTACTGATTCGCAACGGTGATAATAATGCAGCTTTAGAATATTTAGAACAGATTGAGCCTGAGTCTTTGTCTGGTAAACAGTTTCTGGACTATTATGCAATGTATTACAAGACATATTCAGCTCTTGGAGAGGAGGAGACAGCGAATATCTATATGAATCAATATGCTGCTTTGTACGATGCTCTATATTGGGATACTGCACAGGATTATATTGACGAATATACTGCTGAAGAATATGATGACGAATGGATTGAGGGTGAAACTATAATAATAGAAGGGGAAAGACAGGATGAATAGAGGAAGACTCTTTAGCGTTATGGTATTATTAATGCTGGCGGTGATGTGCCTATGTTCTAGTGATGCCTATGCTGATTATACTGGTACTGGTACTGGACAGGGTGGTTTTGCTGGGTGCCAGGGTCCACTCTCGACGTGTTATGGGGCGGCATGGCAGTGGTATAGCTTTAGGGATATTCAGGCTGGATTACATGAAAAGGACGGTATCTTCTATAATGGTAACAATACATATACTATTACTGGTACTGTAAGTAGTTTACGCTCATTCGCAAGGGGGACGACTATTAATGTTGATGGTAGCTATGGGAGCTGTAGTGATTCAGATTTTGGTTTATGGCGCTACGCGATGTATGCGATGCGTGACTATAAGTATGGGGCGCAAGAAAATTATTTGCAGGTTTATGGAAATCGCCAGGTTGGCGTAGTTGGTATTGATAGCAATCCGGACTTTGTGTTTGACTCTCAATATTATGGGGGTGCTATGAATTATATTGATGGTATTGGCAAAACGATGGATGATGCGTGGGAGCAATACAATTGGGCGCAGAAAACTTTTCCGGGCGAATACAATATAAACTGGAACAAAATCTCTGGTGCGGATGGACCGCTTGCTTGGTTTTGCGCTCCAGAAAAACCCGATGGCGAGGTTAATTATTACACAGAGTCGTTGGTAAATTATGATAATAGTTCTTATAAAAGTACCGGTATTAATGGTGCGCAGCCAGTGAAAACTGTTTACGTCAATAAGTCGATTGAAGTTAATAACTACGTTGCGGTAAATTTTAGACATAATTTATATGCGAATTATGCAGCGCAAGGGGTACAGTATGATATAGAGAGAAGTACTTCAATTCCTAGCTATGGTGCTTATGATAGTGATCCTGGTTTTAATATTTATGGTGGGTATGAATATAGTAACACTAATACGACAGATTTCTCAGTGTCAAAAAATAGCTACTATGTGCCTTCTCTGCAAGCGACGAGGGGATATTTTATACAAGATTCTTATAGAATGATCTTTTATGCGGAGGGAACGTATGAATTTTGTGAAAAAGTGGTGGTTGAGGGTGCTGGCTATGATGAGGAATCTCGTAGCAGTAAGCCATTAACTCAATCGTGTATTAGAATTATAGCATATCGTAAGAATACTTTTAATTCCGCTGTCTGCGGAAAAGGTGGCGAGCTTGGCACATATACACCAAGCTCTGGTACGACTTGGGTGCTCTCAAAGGCCAATAATAGTAGATTGAGGACGCTTTATAGCGGATGGAAGGAGAAGGTTTATGCGATGCCTGGTGACATGGTGGCTTGGACGAATTGTTATTTTCCGGGTGCGCAATTTTACGCCAACTATGGCGTAACTGAAATAAAGGGCTATGGAGGTGTAGTAGGTAAGCACGGTCAAGAAAAGTATTGCGGATGTACGTCCAATACTTACAAAACTTATAAGGACTATACGACTTTTGATTGGACCAATAAATATCAGGTAAGAACGTCATCTCCATGGGGCCTAAATAATATGTCTGGTGGTGGGTGGTATGCAAATATGCAAGATTTTGGTATGTACGCTGTAGGCGATACGACATCTAGGGACACGAGGAATAATTATAAGATTAGATACAATGATGATGTTGGTAAGGAGTTTTACGATACAATCTCTACTGATTCAAACCCAATATCGGCTGGTTGGTACGCTGAAAATCACCCATGGCACTGGCAATGTTGCTCGTGTAAATGCGGCTGTAGGAGCTATACTTGCCGTACAAGGAACGGTGGCACTAGAACGTGTCGTACGCCAGTGGGCTGTCAATGTGATCATACAATTTATCATTGCAATACTTACAATGTTGGTAATCCAACTTTAGGCACAGACTCAAAAACGTCCACCGTGGTTGTACCATATAATTATGTTAATACTGTGAGTTTGACGCTGGGTAGTGGTGATGTATATGCTGGCGAAACGATTTCGGTAACTAAAGCAAGTGTTACCACTGAAACGAGGTATAATGAAGCGACGGAGAATGAATATGCGACGATTGTACGTGATGCAAAAATGAAGTTAACGGCGTATATTTCGGACACGAATACCGGTACTGAGCAAGTGAGTAATAGATATGGCGACGAAATATGTAAGTATTTTACGAGTAAACAATGTGCAGAGGTAGATAGCAGGACGCAAAATTTAAACACTGGCGATAATGAAGATAGTCTGCGTGGCGATACGACAAATGTATTTGCAGGCTCTTATAACGTTTTTGATGCGAGTGCCGGCGATTATATGTGTTTTGTGATGTCAGTATTTCCAGCAACGAGTGGTGATGATTTAAATACAGCTGTTTCTGGTGACGGAATGTGGAGAATTTCAGCTCCGCAGTGTAGATTGATTGTAAAAAAGCCGAGTATGCAGGTTTTGGGTGGGAGTGTTTTTTCGAATGGTGCTATCAATACCTATAATACTATATCAACTAAGCATAATTTATTTAATATCAGCAATTATTATCCGCATAATGCAGGTGCAACATATTTTGGTTCGTGGGTAGAAGAGGCGGTAATTGCAAATGGTGTTGTTAATGGTTTGGCGTCTGGTGCGGCGTTGGGGCGAAGCGGCACAAATACTATTTATGGCTTATCTGCTCCGTATGACTTTTGTAAAAATCAAGTGCCTTTGTCGTTTGCTAATTTTAGCGCAGCTAGTACTGAGCTTGGGCAGATTTGTGGACAAGGTGCTGATTCTGCGGGTAAGGCAAATATTCATACTAATACCGCGATTAATCGCACCGCGTTACTGAACTATTTTTTGCCGAGCAATTTGACGGATGCTGGCGTTAGCAGTGTAACTTTAGGATACGATGAGGGTGTGCAGATTGCAAGCGGTACTGGAAAGGATATTAGATATGTTTATCACGACGGCGATTTGACGGTCACCGGTGGCAGTATTGTGCCGAACAGTACCAGAATCGTAAAAGCTAACGGTAACATTATGATTAGCAATAGTATAGCTGTGAGAGGTGAGGGCATTGATACGGCGACGAAGGTACCAAAAGTGGTGATTTATGCTGCAGGGGATATCAAAATTGACTGCAGTGTGGCACAGGTGGATGCGATTTTGATAGCGGGTGGAACAGTGTATACTTGTGGTAGTTATACTGCGGCGAACGTTACGTCGAGTACTAGTAATGCGGAATTAAGGATGCGTTCGCAGAAGCAGTTGGTAATAAATGGAATAGTAATTGCCGACAAGGTGGAGCTAGCTCGCACCTACGGTAATGCGATTGGTAATCAATCTGGTACACCAGCAGAAATAGTCAATTATGATACATCTTCTCTAATTTGGGCACATTCTATGGCTGAAGCTAGCGAATCTAGTGTTATGACTACGGTCTACCAACATGAATTGGCACCAAGATATTAAAACGATGCTATAATAATGGTATGAAAAGTGGAAGTGTGTTTGTATGTCAGCAGTGCGGACATAGTTACCGGAAATGGGTAGGGCAATGCACAAATTGTAGTGCTTGGAATTCGTTGGTAGAGCAGGTTGTAGAGCCAGAACTTGGCAAGAAATCCGCAATCGAAAAAGGCAAGGCGTCTGGCAAGAAACTAGATTTTGTAAAACTAAAATCAGTGGTACCGAGTGACGCAAAGGCGCGACTTAAGACCGAGTTCGATGACCTAAATACTGTGTTAGGTGGTGGAATACTGATGGGGTCAGTGTCGCTTTTGGCGGGGCAGCCGGGTATAGGTAAATCTACGATTCTAATGCAGATTTGTGCAGAAGTGGCGAAAGAGCACGACGTGCTATACATATCTGGTGAGGAGAGTGCTGGGCAGGTGAAGCTAAGAGCAGAGCGACTGGGGGCAGATAGCGAGAGGCTGAACTTTGCCGCGAGCACGTCTAGTAATGATATTGCCAAGACAATTGAATCTGGAGAATTTGATCTGGTGATAGTTGATTCAATCCAGACGCTTGCGATGGACGAAATAGCTTCGGCGCCGGGTACCGTTTCCCAGGTTACAAACTCCGGCAATTTGATAATTCGCGCGGCAAAAGCTACTGATACTGCCGTAGTGATTGTAGGGCATGTAACGAAAGAGGGCACCTTGGCGGGGCCAAAAGTGTTGGAGCATTTGGTGGATGTAGTGTTGAACTTTGAGGGGGATAGATATGGCGGTTTTAAGACGGTGCGGGCGGTTAAGAATAGGTTTGGTTCTACTAATGAAGTAGCAATTTTTGAAATGACAAGCGATGGGCTAAAAGAAGTGCAAAATCCGTCTGCGGCGCTTTTGGCGGAGCGAACAAATACTGATGGCTCGGTAATTTTGGCAACGCTCGAAGGTAACAGACCGATTTTGGTGGAAATACAGGCCTTAGCAACAACAACGAACTTTGGGTATCCAAAACGTACGGCGAGTGGTTTTGATATTAACAGATTAAACTTGTTGATTGCGGTATTAGAAAGAAGGACAAAGTTACGTCTTGGTGACAAAGATATTTTTATAAATGTAGTTGGCGGTATGAAGCTTAATGATTCGGCGGCGGACTTGGCAATTTGTATGGCAATAGCTTCGGCGGTGGCGGGTAGAAAGTTAGATGAAAAATATGTGGTCTTTGGTGAGGTGGGGTTGGGCGGTGAGATTCGTTCGGCATTTAGGGCGGATCAAAGAATTGCCGAGGCAAAGAAGTTAGGGTTTTTGCATGCAATTGGGCCGGCGACGGTACATGATAAATTTGTTATTCCAGCAAAAGATTTGCGTGAAACGCTAATTAGGTATGTAAAATGAGGATACTTGGTATTGACCCGGGGATTGGGATTTGCGGTTTTGGCTTGATTGAAACTTCGACGAGGGCGCAGGCGAAGGCGTTAGATTTTGGAGCTGTGACTACCACGATTGATGCGCCGATGTCAGTGCGCCTAAAAGAACTTTACGAATCACTGGTAATTGTATTTGAAGAAACAAAGCCAGAAGTAGTAGCGATAGAAAAATTATTTTTTGCAAAAAATATCACAACTGGTATTGCTGTGGCAGAAGCAAGGGGAGTGATATTGCTAGTGGCGGAACAAAATGGCGTGCAAATACGTGAGTACACTCCAAACGAGATCAAAAAATCATTAACTGGTTATGGGGCGGCAACGAAATCGCAGATGCAGGAAATGACGAGGGTGCACCTAGGTTTGAAAGAAAAACCTAAGCCAGACGATGCGGCTGATGCTTTGGCGGCGGCAATTACTTGTGGTTTTTTGTATCGTGTGGATGATATAATTGAAGTGGATAAGTTTTCAAATAGCAGGAGAAGAAAATGATAGCGCATATTCGTGGAATTGTGACCGAAAAATATAGCAACCATTTGATCGTGGATGTGCAAGGTGTAGGGTATGAGATGATGGTGCCGACGCCTGATTTTGAGGCGACCCTACTAAATGAAGAGCGGCAATTCTATACTTATCATGCGATTCGGGAAAACGCAGAAGATTTATATGGGTTTTCTACACTTGCGGCGAAGAAGATTTTTGAGTTGTTAATTAGTGTGCAGGGGATTGGGCCTAAGGCGGCGATTGCGATTTTGTCGTTGGCGGAAGCCGAAGAAGTGCGTAATGCTATCGCGAATGCGGATACGGCGTTTATTTCTAAGGCGTCCGGTGTGGGGAAGAAATCTGCGGAGAGAGTGATTGTGGATTTGTCTGACAAGGTGGGCACGCCAAGCCATTATGGTGCAACTGATGTGAAATATGCGAAAAATACTAATGAGCCAGACGAGGCGCTGGATGCACTAATTGCGCTAGGATTTCCGCTCAAAGAGGCTTCGCAAGCGCTTGAAAAAGTGGATGTGAATTTGCCGGTGGAGGAGCGAGTGCGGCTAGCTCTGAAAAACCGTTGATTTTTTAAGACTAGTATGATATAATTGGGTGTAATTGTATAATATAAAGGTATAATATGAGTTTTTCTATTCTAAAACAGATCGGTGATGCGCAGAAAAAGAAAGCGGTGGTAGATGTGCGCTCTGGTGATACCGTAAAAGTCACTCAGAAAATTAAGGAAGGCGGAAAGTTCCGTTTGCAGACTTTTGAAGGTGTGGTAATACGGGTGGACCGTAAAGAATCACATACTGCACGCATTGTAGTGCGCAAGGTTACTTCTGGCGTAGGTGTAGAGAAGTCCTACTTGATCCATTCACCACTCGTTGAAAAGATTGAGGTGACGAAGCGTTCTAAGGTGCGTCGTAATAATTTGACTTACCTTCGTGAGCGTTCTGGTAAGTCGGCAAGACTTGCGGCGAAGGATTTTGATCGCGCAGCTGTGAACAACGTTGAAGTGAAGGAAGTCGAAGTAGTAGAAGCAGCTGAAGAGCCTGCAGAAGAAAAAGTTGAAGCCTAATGGCATTACTTGGAATAGACGAAGTTGGACGCGGACCCCTTGCGGGTCCGCTTGTTGTGGGCGCCGTAGTTTTGCCGGACAAAAGACCTGAATGGGTGAATGACTTAAGAGATTCTAAAAAACTATCCGCAAAGAAACGTGAATTTCTAGCTGGGATAATTATGACGGAAGTAGTGGCGACTGGACTTGGCTGGGTGACACCAATGGAGATAGATGAGATGGGTATAAGTGCGGCTTTAAGATTGGCGACGCGACGTGCAGTACAGGAAGTACAGGGTAAACGTGGTAGTTTTTCTCAAGTAGTAATAGACGGCAAAGTGAACTTTTTGGCTGGAACAAGATTGGAGAAATATACTTCTACGGCAATTAAGGCGGATGATTTAATAAAGGAAGTGTCGGCGGCATCGATTATTGCAAAGGTGGCGCGTGATAAATATATGATAGAGATAGATGCCGCGTTCCCGCAGTATGGTTTTAAGAAGCATGTAGGCTATGGCACCAAAGTGCACATTGCGGCAATCAATGAATATGGGGTTTGTCCGGAGCATCGAAAGAGTTTTGAGCCAATTAGGAGTCTAGTGGGCTTTGAGCGCCCGCAGAATGTTGTAAAAAATACAACAAAAATCGGCAACGACGGTGAGAATGTGGTTTGTGAATACTTAGCGAGACTCGGGCACGAGATTGTAGTGCGTAATTTCAGAACATACTATTATGAAATAGATATTATATCGGTGCGAGGAGGGAAGATTTATTTTACAGAAGTAAAGACACGCAAAAATAATGATTTTGGCGGTGGGTTATATGCGGTTGATAAAAGAAAGATGAGACAGATGAGGTTTGCGGCGGAATGCTACATGAAGTATCGGAAAAGGTGGTCTGCTGAGTATGACCCGCAGTTGGCTGTAGCGGTGGTTGATGGGACTAAAATGCAAGTAGATGATTATATAGAAATTTTTTAAGATAGTTTTTATGATAATCTTGTATAATATAAAATATGGAAAGTGATAAGAATAAAGTTTGGTGGGGAAAAATAGAAAATGATAAGCCGGTAAGAAAACACGGGCTGATGAAAATTGGATTTTATATTACCATTGGCGTGGTGGCGATTGCTGTAATTGTGGCACTAATTATAATAAACATTAACAAGAAAGCTGATGACGGCACAGATGTCGAGGTGTCAGTAGAGGTGAACGACGATGAAGAAATTGTTGCACTGGATAATACTGAACTGTCTGCAGGGACGGTGACGACTACGATTGGTGGTAAAAGCATAACGTATTCTGGCGCTTATGTGGTGGATGGCATCAATGCGACGATTGGGTCTGGAGTATATGAATCCGCCATGGATGACCAAGTAGTATTCTTGGTGATAAATGGAGGATCGCTAAAAATACAGGGCGATGTCAAAATCAATAAAACCGGCAGCAGTAATTTTAGTGGACGCGGAGATAACTATAGTTTTTATGGTATAAATTCGGCTATTGCGGTAGTTGGGAGTGGCTCATCGGTGACAATCAATGGTGCAACGATTACGTCTGATGTGTCTGGCGCAAATGCCGTAGTGGCTACGAATGGTGGGGGAGCTGTTGTAAAAAATACAACAATTACGACCGCGAAAGATAATTCTAGGGGTTTGCACGCTACATATGGTGGTGCGATTCAAGCAGAGAAGACGACGATTAGTACGCAAGGTGGGTCTTCGGCGACGCTCGCTACTGATAGGGGTGCTGGAGTCGTGAATGCTTCGGATATGACGCTCAGTACGGCTGGGGCAGGTTCACCGTTGATTTATTCTACGGGCGAAATAATGGTAAGCAATTCAACTGGAACGGCAACTGGTGCGCAGATTGCGGTGGTGGAAGGAAAAAATACCATTGCGTTATACAATTGTGAATTCGCAGCGAATGGTGTAGGTAATCGTAATAGCGTAGACAATGCAGGTGTGATGATCTATCAATCGATGAGTGGAGATGCAGCGGTGGGGGCTGGCAAGTTTACGGCCAAAGATTCAAAGTTGAATGTACTTAGCACTTCAAGTGTGTATAATGCGGTGCCATTTTTCTTCGTTACGAACACTACCGCGACGATTGAGCTGGACAATGTGGAGATTGGATTTAGTGATGCAGAATATTTTATCTCAGTGCTAGGCACGAGCGAGTGGGGTAAGTCTGGTAGTAATGGTGGCACGGTAACGATTACCACTAGCGGGCTAACGGCAACTAATACCAAGGTGGAAGTTGACGATATTTCCGTAGTAAGTGGTTTGTAGAATAGAAGAGCTCCGCCGCGATGTTTGGCTGGCGGAGCTTTTTGTTGGCGTATTTTGAGTTTTTAGACGTTAAACTTGAACTCTACAACGTCGCCATCTTGCATAATGTAGGTTTTGCCTTCGGTGCGGAGTTTGCCGGCGGCTTTTACGGCTTGTTCGGAGCCGTAGGTTTTTAGGTCGTCATAGTTGCAGATTTGCGCAGCGATAAAGCCACGCTCAAAATCGGTATGGATGGTGCCGGCGGCTTCTGGTGCGGTGGAACCCTGTTTAATGGTCCAGGCGCGGCATTCTTTTTTGCCAGCAGTAAGAAAAGATTGGAGGCCGAGAGTATTGTAGGCGGCTTTGATTAGTTCTTCCATGGCATCGTGTTCTACGCCATAGGATTTTAGGAATTCTTTGCGTTCTTCGCGGGTCATGCCGGACATTTCTTCTTCGAGCTTGGCATTGACAAAAATACAATTATTTCCGACGGGTCCTGCCGCCGAAGTTTCCCCCACGCTCGACGTGGCTCGCGCGGGGGTCCCCCCATCGGCGTCACCCGTCGGTGTAACAATTTTTCGCAATTCCTCTTGAAGGTGTTTGTCGGTGAGGCCCGCTTCATCTACATTAAACATGTAAATAACTGGCTTTTCAGTGAGGTAAGGAATAAGCTCGTCGGCGGGGTCTTTTTTGCGCTTGGCTTCTATTCGGGCGCGGGTTTCTTCGTCGGCAAGCTGGAGTTCAAGATTAATAATGTCAATGTCGTCTTTGGCTTGCTGGATGATATCATTTTCTGGCTTGTTGTCGGCCCTAACTATGTCGTTATTTTTGAAGGCGCGGACAACGTGGCAGATGGCTTGGCACTCGCGGATGTGAGCTAGAAATTTATTGCCGAGACCTTCGCCTTTGGAGGCTCCGGCGACTAGGCCGGCAATATCTACAAATTCAACGGTGGCGGGCACGATTTTATCGGTGTCGTACATTTTGGCCAGTGCATCTAGACGCTCATCCGGAACCGGTACGATGCCAACATTTGGTTCGATGGTAGCAAAAGGATAGTTGGCGGCAAGTGCGCCAGCGTTTGTGAGTGCATTAAAAAGCGTAGATTTCCCAACATTTGGGAGTCCGACAATTCCGATCTTTAAATTCATAATCAACCTGTGATGTCTGTTATTGTTGGTATTATTATAACATAATTTGATGTATAATATAAGATATGAGCAAAGAGAACGAAAAGACAATTGAGGTTTATGAGGAGTTTGGTGGTAAATATCTTGAGCGAAATGAAGAAGCGATAAAGAATAA
>JAFRGM010000009.1 GCA_017433855.1 Candidatus Saccharimonadota bacterium
ATTTGTCCTAAAGGTTGGCGTTTAACCAGAAGCTCCTCTACTGCCGCTTATAACGACTTCCAATCCCTTTATTCCGCATACGGTAGCGCTATTGGTAAAGCTAACGGCTACCCTCTATGGTTAGTGCGCGCAGGCCGCGTCTACAGTGGCTCGCTTAACAACAGCGGCGACTACGGCAACTATTGGTCGTCTACGGTCTATGATGCTAACCACGCGTACAACCTGTACATCTATAGCAGCAGTTTCAGTCCGTCCTACAACAACTCTCGCTACTACGGCTACTCGGTGCGCTGTGTGGCGCGGTAGTAGTAGTTTCCGTTTCCGGCTTCTTCCGGCAGACCTCTCGCTAGCAACCCTGCCCCTAGCAACCCTCACACTCATTTTTCACCCCTGTTCTCTCATACATTCCATCAGAGTTTTCCTCTATTTTCCACATGGTTTTCCACTTCCCATTCCAGTGGTTTTATGCTAGAATAAAACTATGCGGAAGTGTGGCCGAGTGGTTGAAGGCGCACGCTTGGAAAGCGTGTAACGGGGCAACTCGTTCGCAGGTTCGAATCCTGTCGCTTCCGCCAAAATAACCAAAGTAAAGCTTGCTTTGCTTTGGGTAATTTGAAGGAAGCCCACATGGATGTTAATCCTGTCGCTTCCGCCAAAACAGCCACTCATCATTATGAACGAAGATATTATTAAACTTACTCATCTCACCAAACGTTATGGTTATGGAGATACCGAATCTTTTGCCTTAAAAGATTTTAATCTCACCATCAAACGCGGTGAGTTTATTATGATTATGGGCCCCTCTGGTTGTGGTAAAACTACCCTGCTTAACATCATCGGCCTTCTAGATCGTGCTACTTCTGGTGAATATCTCTTAAATGGCGAAAGTGTGGCAAATATCAGTGCTCGTCGTCAAGCTCGTCTTCGTGCCAAAAAAATAGGTTTCATCTTTCAAAACTTCAATCTTATCGAAGACCTCCCTATTCTAGAAAATGTTGCCCTGCCGCTGGTTTATGTTGGTTATCCGCGTACGGTTCGTTTGAAGTCTGCTTCCAACGCCCTCTCCCGTTTTCATCTCCAAGAAAAAGAATACTACCATCCAAGTCAACTTTCTGGTGGTCAACAGCAACGCGCCGCCATTGCGCGCGCCATTGTTGCCGACCCAGAAATCATACTAGCCGATGAGCCCACCGGCAATCTAGACTCCCGCGCCAGTAGTATAGTTATGGAAGAATTAAAAGCCATTCATGCCGAAGGTAATACTATCATTATGGTTACTCATAACCCAGCCCTCACTACCTATGCCACTCGTGTCATCAATATGCTAGATGGCTCCATCGCCACCGATATTAAAACAGTTTCCGATCAAAATCTACCTAAATCTTCCACCTCAAAATCCAAAAAACGCAAAAAATCTCCCAAAACTACTAAATCTGCTAAAACCAGGAGAAAAAAATAATGTCGCTCTTGTTTCGTACTCATCTTAGCCTAGCCTGCGCTTCTATCCGTGAAAACCGCACTCGTTCTTTTTTAACTTGCCTAGGTATTGCCATTGGTATCGCTAGCATTATTTTAATTTTATCCCTCACTGGCAGCATCTCACATCTTATCAGTCGCGAAATCAAAGACGTTGGCGCCAACCTCATTGTTGTGCGCCCCAGCAGCACCAAAGATGCAGTTACGTCATTGGTTGGTGAACTTACTGGTACAAATTCATATCAAACTTCCAACCTTTCCCTCTCCGACATTCAGGCTCTTTCTCAGGTGCCCGGCGTTACAGCTGTAGCTCCTATTTCACTTTCTGCTCACACCATCACCGACGAAAACAACACTATTGCCTCAGCCACTATTCTTGGTACTACGCCAGATTTTACCGCTATCAACCCTTTAACTTTGCGTTATGGTTCCTTTATTTCTAACGACAATAAATCTAATTCCGTAGTGATTGGACATATGCTCTCACTCTTACTCTTTAATACGTCCAATCCAGTTGGTCGCACCCTCACTTTTCAGGGTCAGCGTTTTATCGTGATTGGTGTTTTGGAAGAAATCAAAGATTATATCAACTTCAATAATATAGATTACGACCACGCGCTTATTATGGATCTAGAAGCCCTTGCTGCTATTACTGGTGACCCGCAAATTCAACAAATCAATGTTCGCACTGCCACTACTGGTCATCTTGCTACCATCGCTGGCGATATCAAAAGCGTTATTACTACCAATCATTCTGGTGACACTAATTTTACCGTTAGTTATGGCGATGCTATTACCCACCCAGCCAGCAATCTCCTAAATATTATTTCTGGCATTCTTGCTATAGTTGCCGGCATTTCTCTCGTGGTTGGTGGTATTGGTGTAATGAATATCATGTTAGTTTCTGTAGCCGAACGCACACACGAAATCGGTATTCGTAAATCTGTAGGCGCCTCAAGTCATGCCATACTGTTACAGTTTATGCTAGAAGCCTTAATACTCTCAATGTTTGGTGGCTTCATGGGCGTCGTCTTGGGGTATATTTTAGCTTTTCTCTTCTCTATCATTACACCATTCACACCATATATTAGTTGGCAAATTCTCCTAGTCACCTTCTTGACCTCTATCGTCGTGGGTATTATCTTTGGCACTTATCCAGCCCTCAAGGCCGCCTCTAAAAACCCCATCGAATCATTAAAGCACTATAGGTAATATGAAAAAGTTTCTTACAAATCTCCCATTTTATAATCAAGCCGTTTTGCCATATCACTATCTCCAGGCAGTAGTGGCTGGCGTCAAAAATCACTGGCCAGCCAAAAAACTCCGCGTTATTGGTGTTACCGGCACCAACGGCAAGACCACCACTTGTTTTATGATTTGGCAAATGTTGAAAACTGCCGGTTTTAAGACTGGTCTCATGACTACCGTCGCCTACGGTGTTGATACCTTGGAGCCAGAGCTTGGCCACATGACTACCGTAGACGCTTTTACGCTCAACCGCCGCATTAAAGCCATCGCTGCTTCTGGAGCTGAGTTTCTTGTGCTCGAAGTTACTTCGCACGCTCTCGCCGAATTTCGCACTCTAGGCATTCCCTTCGAGATTGCCGTATTTACCAATCTCACACACGACCATCTAGATTACCATAAAACTCTCACTAACTACCGTAACACCAAGGGCAAACTCTTCAAGAGGGCCAAGTTTAGTATCTTTAATGCCGACGACCCTGCTACCAGTTACTATCAGACTCTTACGCAAAATTATATCACATATGGTATAAAAACAGGAGAAAATCGCCCCAAAAACCTAAAAACCAGCATCTCTGGCGTAAGTTATTCGTTAGGTGATATAAAAATCAAAACCAACATCCCTGGCGAGTTTAATGTCTATAATTCCCTAGCCGCCGCCCTTGTCGGGCAAAAACTGGGCCTAACCACTCAACAAATTGAAAAAGGTATTAGTTCCCTCACTTCCGTCGAAGGTCGCATGAATCTCATTGATGAAGGCCAACCATTCACTGTTATTGTAGATTATGCTCATGCCCCCGATGCCCTAGAAAAGGTTTTTGCTAGCCTGCCGCATCATACCGGCCGTATTATTTCCATTCATGGTGGTGCCGGTCGTCGCGATCCTTCCACTCGCCCTATTCGTGGCCGTATTTTAGCACATTATTCAGATATTGTCATTATCACCGAAGACGATTCTCGCGACGAAGATGTCAACACTATCGCTGAAGCCTTCATTGCCGGCGCTCAAAAAGAAGGTAAGGTTCTCGGTCAAGATTTATTTAAGGAACTAGACCGCAAAAAAGCCATTGCCCTCGGCCTGAAACTCGCTCGTAAAGGTGATCTTGTTCTCATCCTTGGCAAAGGCCACGAAAAAACCATCCTCCGTGCCGATGGCCCACACGAATTTAGTGACATCGCCGTCACTAGAAAATTACTACGACAAAAGTCCCACTAATTTATTCCACTTCGTAGTTGGCAATACCATCAATAATGTTTTTTTCGCTCACATTTAGAGCCTTTGCGATTGCTGTAGCGCAAGCCATATAAGAAACTGCCGTTTCTCCGGTCACAAAAGTTGCCACATTCATTATTTCAGACTGCACCGAAAGCGTGACTTCAGTTCCCTTTGGATAGAGCTTAGAACTTAATATCCGTACATCTTTACCGGTTTGTCCAAAATCTAAGGTTTGTTTTGTGCCTTTAAATTCGCTAAACTTTTCATAGTTGGCATCATCGTGGTTTAGTATTACAATCTCCGGCTTCATATCAAATAAAGTTTTTTCGTTCGCGATAAACTCCTCTGGTGTCATATCATTTAGTGAGGCAGTTACAAAATTAGTCATCGCCGCTACATTTATTGGTAATCCATAAAACACATTATCGCGCAAAACTCCCGCCGGTACCGTAACTATCACTACATTTGCCCCCGCCTTCCATGCGTCCGACAAAAACTTGTGCAAGACTCCCATCCTAAATGGCTGGTCGCTTGCCAGTACTGCTACTTGCTCACCGGCCGCCTTCAAAATCTCATGCACATAATGTGCCACAGTGGTCTTACCAGTGGCGCCAGTAATTGCAACTACCTTCATATCTTTTGTCGGATTGCCATAATAAGCCTTCAAAAGCCCCGCCTTCATTTTTTGCGCTTTTGCTTTCATGCCACCTTGTTTGTTTTCTCCTCTAGATGTCTCGCGCTTTTCCATATCTTAATTGTATCACCATTTTCCGAAAATAAAACCACTACTCTAATAATTTGCAGACCAAACTTACAATTAGTTGCTTTTCGTTTGGTTCACTTTCTGCAATTAATAGTGCCAACGCTGTTAATGCCCTATCCGATATCTTTGTTTCGCCTTTTGCGGTTAGGTGACAATCATTGATTGTTAAAAACAAGATAAATAGTAGCGCCCCAATTCGCTTATTGCCATCATAAAATGGATGGTCTTTTATGATGAAATATAATAGGTTTGCTGCCTTCTCTTGCACACTTGGATATAGTTCCGCATTATCAAAACTTTGAAATATCGCCATCAGGCTACCGTTAAAAGTCCCGCCCCGTTCCTTCCCGAATAATTCCCCGCCCTTCACGCTGCGTTTTAGCTGCGCTACCGCCCGGGTGCACATTTCTACCGTCAATTCCCTCTCGCTTCGTGCTTTGTTCAAAAATTTTAAGTCAATGTGGCCATCGTCATATTCTTCTAGCGTCCTAAAACTCCCCGCATAGCGTGAAATCACCTCTAGGATTCCGTTTGCCTCGCCTGCGTCTAGCTCATTCCTAGCTGTTAGCCGTCGCACAATACCCATCATATCTTCCACGTTGCGTAGTTTTTTGATGTCTTTTTGGTTTTTTAGCTCTAGTAGCCGCCGTTGATTTATTGCTACCCCAGTCGTTAAATACTGTTTTAGTATTTTAGTTGCCCAAATCCGAAAATTAGTTGCCTTTTTTGAGTTGACCCTATACCCCACCGAAATAATCATATCAAGGTTATAAACCTTCACTTTTTGCGTCTGCGTCTTACCAGCTATCGCCCCATGCTGAGTGGTATGTGCATTTTCTGCACATACCACTTTTTCATCCAGCTCTCCAGTATTAAAAATATTACGGATGTGTCGCCCAATTACTGTTCTATCCACCCCAAACACTTGTGCCATTTGCGCCTGCGTTGCCCAAATTGTCTCGTCTGCCGTATCCACATCAAAAACCACCTCCCCCGCCACCCCTTCGTAGATTTCAATTCGTTTTTCCTCCATCGGCACCCCTTTTATCGAATTGTATCATTGTCGCATGGCTTTGTCTAGCATCCACCAGGGCCTTGGCGGAAGAGAGAGGATAGGCTCGCTTCGCGAGCCTTCCGGCGGGCGTCGCCTCAAAAAATCCAAGATAACTCTTGGATTTTTGCTCGTCTCCTACGCCGGTCGAACCTACGGTTCTCATCCCCTCTATCAAATTACAAAAATAAGACCCTACGGGTCCTGCTTTGTAATTTGGCGGAAGAGAGAGGATTCGTACCGCAAGGTCCGAATCCGAAAAAAAGAGGCCCACTGGAGCCTTGGCGGAAGAGAGAGGATTCGAACCTCCGAACGGGTCAACCCCGTCACACGATTTCGAGTCGTGCGCCTTCAACCACTCGGCCACTCTTCCATTTCTAATTCTAGCACATTTTTTGGGAAAATACCACACAAATCCTAAAAATATGTTATAATAGTAGTGTCACTTTTTGTGATGTTCATTTAATGTCTAGGTGGCTGTTGGTTAACGAAGCATCCACATATGCGTCAGCGCCCCTAAAGGGTCAAGACGTACCGTAACGTGTGCACCCGTAGCTCAGCTGGATAGAGCGTTTGCTTGCGGAGCAAAAGGTCGTAGGTTCGAATCCTGTCGGGTGTACCAGAATCAGAATAGACTCCGAAGGGGTCTTATTTTGATTCTGACAAATCCGACAGATTCGAGCCCAAGGTTCGAACGGAGGAGCGAAGCGACGACGTCCCCCATCCTGTCGGGTGTACCAGAATCAGAACAGACTCCGAAGGGGTCTCATTTTGTGCTTGCTATACAACCAAAACTATGCTATAATCGCCAAGGTTATTTGTGGTAGTACCTTAAGGAGACATCAGATGCAAAAACAAACTACTCTCGTGGATGAAGAAATCGTTCACGAAAACTCCTGCATTCATTTCGAAATCAAAAACCCTATCCTACGGCGGCTATTCTACGCGGTCTGTTTCTTGGGTATGCTTAGCCCCCTGCTTTTAGCGCATTTTTTAGGCCAAGCCTAAACCCATGCCGCATATTACAGCCATAACTCACTTCACCCTCTTTTTCTCACACGCACCTTCAACTTTTTTAGACACAAATAACCACTAGCGGGGCCGCTTGCCCCGCTTTTCCTTGCCTGTTTTATTCTTCCCTACGACGTAATTGGTGTTATAATTATTTTATGCAATGGGCTAAAGTCACAGACATTATTTTATTCACTGCTATTTTGGTTTTATTGGTTTTTGTGGGTTTCGGTCTTTACCAGTGGGCTACGCGTCGTTCCCTCGCCAAGGTAGATAAAGCCCTCCTCGGCTTTATTCCACCCATACTCATTATGATGGCCACTTATTTTATTTTTGACAAACTTCTCATCCTAAATGTTCGCCCGGATGGTTCTGGCGACCCCAGCTTCCCTTCCTCACACGTTATGGTAGTTGCCACCATCTTCTTTATCACTATGTTGGCCCTACCCAAATACCTCAAGCAAAAATCACTAATAGTCATTCTGGATGCCTTAATGCTATTGATGGTCACACTCGTCTCCGTTGGTCGAGTGCTAGCTAATATGCATTGGGTTTCCGATGTCGTAGCTGGCCTTATTTTTGCCGCTATTTTTACCGTTATCTATTATTTAATTACAAAAACAAGGAGTTCACATGAGTAGTGTATTTACCAAAATCATCAACGGCGAAATCCCCTGCTATAAAATCTATGAAGACGACAAGACCTTCGCCTTTCTCGACATTCATCCGGAAACTAGAGGCCATGCCCTTGTCATTCCCAAAAAAGAAGTTGACAAACTTTACGATCTAGACAACGAAGATTATCTCGCTGTCATGAAGACCGCCAAGAAGCTCGCTAAACACATGGAGAATGTTTTTGGCACTCGTACCGTCTGGAAAGTCGTCGGCAGCGATGTTCCGCACGCCCACGTCCATCTTTATCCTTTCGACGAAACCTGGTATCAGGGTCGCGAAGTCCCTATGACCGAAGAAGATTTCAAAGAAGTCCAAGCAAAACTCACCCTCGCCGCATAAAAACCTAAGCATCATGAAGCTTGGTTAAACACTTCTCTAGCTTTTTCCCAGTATCCATTCCGTCACTAACTTCTTAATCTCAAAATACTCATCTCTCTCAAACTGCATATTTGCAATACAATATCGCTTATTTGTAATATGCGAACAAAACATACATTCATGCAGTGAATTTGCATCTTGGATAAAATAAGAATTTGATATCTTCCCCGAGCATATTACATTGTATGAATTTGAACAATTCGCCGAATCATCCACCCTAAGGCAGTAAGATAGTGACCCCGACCTCTGTGACGCCACCGTATATTCAGAAGCGTGACAAGAATCACAAAACACAATATTCTTGCACCGATTGCAGTTCGCGCTTCTCCACACTCTTTCACTCTCATAAACTGTATCACTTTGTTTTACGTCCACCGAGTTAAAGTTTCGCTCGGTTGTTGTGTAGTTTGTCTCCCGCCAAATCTCAATAATATCATCTATTGATTCAATATTGCGCCGTGGCAACATCCAACTTTCGCGCGCCGACTCATTTTTCTGCATAATATATCTCGTCGAGTTCATGCTTTCCGCCCAGGTTTCTTCTCCGGTCGTAGAATCATATACCATCACCGGCAGTTTGATATCAAACGCAAACTTTTTCATAAACTCATCAAGCCCCCATGGTGAAGGTTTGCCAAATATCCCCATCATCGCCTGATTAACTATCTCTAGCGCTTGTCTTTCGTCCATACTGCTCCTAACTTAGTTTTTTCCTGCTAGTTGATTGCTCTCGCATCAAATCAAATACACTACTTCCAGATATTTCAAACAACGGTTTTTTCTGCATCTGCACCTGCATCTTCGCCGGCTGTTCGGCTAGTTTTTCAACGTGCCGCACCTTGTCTGCCACCCCATTAAAATCCAAACTTCTACCCATTACTGCCGGCATCAACATTCCACACCTCGATATTCTTGCTAAAGTCCATCGGTCTGGCAGCGTCGTAAGCAGGCGCATTCTTTCCCGTTCCGAATCGCTATCGTTCTGAAAGGTTGCAAGCCGCACGTCAGGAAATTCCGCCTGGCTATTATTCGCAATTTCAATGTCAAGGTATTCCACTAATTGTTTTGCGTCATCATAGTTCAGCCTGAAGCAAAAATAATTTGACACATTTGCATAAATCGCCGTTTTAAGTTCATCTGTTACCTGCGCAAAATATTGCCCAGCCAGCACTACAGAGATGTTGTATTTTCTTGCCTCAGACAAAAATCTTGTGAGCACCGGATTTTCCACCACCGCCACTTCGTCCACCACCAGAATAATGTGTTGGTTCATATTTCGCCTCATCCCCAAAGCAAAAAGCTGATTCATCGCAAGCCCAGCCAGAGTCTTTACTGCCTTCTCTCCATGTTTCGCGATGTTGAGCGACAAAAGTGTCGTTTTGTTGGTGGCAAGCTCATATTCTAGGCGCCTTGTATTTTGCCGATAAATCGCCGGCGTAAACTGCAGTTCATCCATCAACCCAACCAGAAGCGCAAACGTTTCATCGTAATGTTGTGTTCTCAGCTCATTGTAATCCTGCCCAAAAAACTCTTGCAAACTCTCCGGCAAATAGTCGCTAACACTCTGTATCACAGCATTTTTGTATTGCATATCGGTGATAAGACGTCTAAAATTCTGCAAACTCAGCTCACCCTTTTCAATTAGGACATAAACGGCGGCCCTTGCCAGCCGCTCCGCTAGCGGATTCCAAGTCGCCGCCAGCGACCGCATCAGCCCCACTGTCATCTCAACATTATTGATGATATTTTCGCTACTGGTTACAAACAGGTCCAATCCGTGCTCACTGTCTGCAAAATCTAGCACCTTCACCCCATCTATTCCGCCGATTTCATCCCTCATGGCGTCATGCGGATCTATCACCAAAAAATGATATTTATCACCGTATTTTTCCATTACTTCGCAAATCATTTTTGCAAGAAACTTACTCTTTCCCGCTCCGCTCGCCCCAAACACCGCAGTGTGTTTATAAAAGTCGATATTCTTAAGTGTTAAGTAATGCTCGGCCCTAAAATATGGAAATTGCTCCAGTTTAAGTACCGCTCCTTGACCTTCCGAAGTAAAAAGTGGCAAAGTTTTTGCCGCATTTAGATATTTTGGCATCTTTCCTAGTACAAAACTTTTTCGGAAATCTAAATTAAGTATTTCGAGTGTGGCCGCACTCAGTCGCCAAGTCTTCAGCATCCCACCATCATCTATAGAAGCATAAAACTTCAAATAATATCCACTAAGAGTTCGCCTTGCCACTATGGTAATCTTAGTAAGGGTTAAATCTTTAATAGCAAGACGTTCTTTCAGAGATAAAATATTCTCGCCTTTCCGTACAATAAGATTAACCAAACTTGGCAGCTCTTGATGTGCTAGGTCAAAATCTTCGGTTCTTACGAGCGTAAAACCATCCATATCCGTAAGAAAATGAGGCAATTCCCTCGCGGATTTCACGAAAAATCGCACCGCCGCACCATCAAAACTAATCACCACTTCTAATTTTTCGGCTATACGGTGAAGGCGCACCAAGCGATCCAAAAACTCTCCCCAGGTTTTTGCCTCAGTCACCTTCCGTGTCAAAAACACCTCGTACATGTCATCATTATATCATATTCTCGGTATTAAAAAGCACCCCGAAGGGTGCTTTTAGTGTTGCTTTACATATTAACGTTGAATAAGTTTCTGAGGTCGTTGACGATGCCAGCCACATCCGAGTCGATACATGCCGCTTCATTTATTCCCGAAAGCCTAATCAACCCGCTGGTGGCGCTAGTCTCGTATGCGATAGTGTACACCGGCACCTTAAGCCCAGCCACCAGTGGTGAGATACTTTTGAGACTATACCCCGCGTTCGTTTCGCCGTCGGTCAAGACAAACAGCATCATCTTGGCATCCGGAATTGTCTCCGACGCATCAAGTAACATTTTCAGCCCCACTGTGGTAGCGCTATAAGTCGCCGTCGAGCCATTTGTGGTTAGGTCTTTCACCGCACCCGAGAAATAGGCGCGCTGCTGATTGGTAAACTTGTCAATCGGCAAGTTAATATAAACCTTATCATCATAACTAACCAGCCCAACATAGTTATCGCTATCGATATACTGCATCGTTTGGAGCAAGGACTCTTTCAGTGAGTTCAAGCGCTTACCGTTCATGGAGCCACTAATATCGGCCACGAAAACCGCCACGACAGGCCTTCCGCCATTCTTGTTCTTCTTCCAGACCGCCTGAGCAGAGAAATAATCACCGCCCGAGAGTCCGTCATCCTGTCCCGCGTAGTCCTCGTAGATATTGAATCCGCGATCCTTCGCGAGCTTCTGCTGTTCCGGCTCCAAGCAGTAATTCGTGAAAATCTTGAGCGCCTCCTGTTTTTCATCGGAGACATAGTCAAAGGTAATCACGGGATGGTCGTGCCGAAACCCGACTGGCGTATAGATGTAATCGGAGAGTTCCTTGTTGAGAACATAAGCCTGAGCTTCCATCGCCATCGCATCGACTATGCCCTTTTTGGCGCTTTCTCGCATTACCGCCGTCGAATATGCAGCCGTCGGCGCAATTTGTTGATAGTCAATCAGCGCCTGAACGGCTTTTTCCGACAACGGGTTCTCGGAATCAAACGCATAGAGCATCTGTGCCAGCATATTGAGTCCGGTCGAACTAGTGTACGGATTCGTCACTGCAAACACCAGCTCGCGAGCCAGTGCCGCGTCTAGCACATTCCGTACGGTTACCTCACCGTGGTTCTTGATGAACTCGTCATAAGTGGCGCGCTTCATCAAGATGCCAGCGGTATTCCCGACTACGCGGTCCACGATAGTGATGGTCTTAAACCCGCGCGATGCCAGCATCTCACCCCACTGTGCATGGGACGGAATGAAAGCGTCGGGCCGGTAATCACCCTCGGTCATATAGGTAACAGTCTCCCCAGCCACGATTTGACGAATCGAAACCGCCACCGTCTTGCCGTTTGCGAGCTTATACCCTTTGCGGTTGAAAGCTCCTGCCACCACGTTTGCCCAGTTGTCGGGCTCCGCGGTATCGGAAAGCTCCGTATCTGCCGCGATTTCAATCACGACATCCGCACGCCCCGTAGTCGTCACCGGGAAGGTGGCCAGATCTGAGAGCGCCGCCGTTGTCGAGAAGTCCACGTCCGTGTCGAGCTTCGCCGGCACAAGGGTCGGGTTGATCTCATTGTAATAGGCGTTGACTTCCTTCACGGCGTCATCATAGCTGAGTGCCTGAACATCTGCGTTGGGATTCGCGATCGTCATGTCTGCGTCGCCGCAGGCGGCGAGACTAATTACCATCAAGAGACAGAGTAATCCCGCCAGAGTCCTCATCAGGTTGCGCTTCATTTTCATTTTCCTCCTTCATAAAATTCTGAATAGTTTTCCGGAAAATTGCGATATGCTTCGAAATATCGTCAATAGTTTTATCGCCATTGATATATTCCACGATGTCCGTGAGGACACCACGCGCTTGGGTCAGGAGTAATTCGTTGTCGCTGATGGTTTGCTCTGCGTGTTCGAAAAGTGCATTCTCCCCACCAATGATGTAATAGTTGATGAGGTGTTTGGTGCTCGTCATGCAGATAGCATCTTCGATGTCCTGTAGCAAATTTCGTGCATCACCGAGGTCAGCCATGTCGTTTACTGCAAAGATCTTGTCGAGTTTCTCTTGCAACTTGTTCATCTCATCAAGTTGCTCCTTTATGGCGTTTATCGAGTGAAATGCCTTCGAGTTTGCAAAAGAAAACTCATTTCTCATCTGCGAGATACAATTGTAGATTCCTTCCGGCGTCGCCAACGAAGTTTTTCTCTGCTCGTTTTGTCGCTGTTTTTGAATTTGCTCGAGACGTAAGTAGTCTGCTTTCTTTTTCTTCTGGTACCTTTGACAATCTTTTAAGAGTAGTCCGAAGCTTGCCCCCATCCATCCAGCCGAAGCATATAGGCAGACATTCACAATATTCTGAATCAGTTTGAATCCCGAATAGTGAAATCTGATTGTGATGCCAGGCTCGATCGCTGGAGCAACGAAATTCCACCCCACGCTAAACAGCATAACTAGCGCGAGGCCCACCAACATCCAGATAAGATGTCGCCGAGCCTTGCCATCTTCAAACATCTGTTATCCCCCCTTCTTTGCTGTCTTGGCTAAATCTTTCTCAAGTTTAATTAGCTGTGCGATTCCCCGCTCTTCTTTAATGATATGCAAAGTGCGAATCACCTCTTGAAGAAATTGAGAAAAACTTCTACATTCCGTCATAGTTTTTTCCGTCGTGGCAAGTTCAGTTTCGAGAGTGAGAATAGTGCTTTTGATGGCATTAATTTCGCTCTCATTGGCTACAACTAGATTGCTCTCGAGCGCGCTAATATCCATATTGATGTCACTTTTTAGCGACTCCCCATAATATAAGCACGCACTAAGCGTCAGCTGAATCGCCCGCAACTTTTTCTTAAAAACCGCCAGTTCTCTTGTAAGATTTCCTTGCGGATTAACCAGAATTGTGCTAGCCGTTTCGACTATCTTCCCGTAGCTACTTTGCATCTTCATTAACCGGTCCGGATACCCCCGGATTCTCGCGATCATGCGACGATTGCCCAGAATCCCCATTTAATACCCCCTTAATTTTAATTCTCGGCACATATCTTCTTGCTTTTGCTACCTATCCAATCTTTACCCCCTTAACAACACTTTTAAAATTACGACAGGCTCCTGATTTTTAGACATCAAAAACCCATATCATTATAATAATATCACATAACTTGCTCTCTGTCAATTTACGCAAATCTAGCCATACTAAATTAGCGAGAAATATATCACCTAGCCCTATATCACCTCAAACTGCTGCCGTAGCCGTGCAATCAGTGCCTCTTTCTCAAGAATTGCATCTCGCGTTTCTTTCACCAGCTCCGCCGGCGCCCTATCTACATAATTTGGATTCATCATTCGTGCGTTTAGCCCATCTAGCTCTCTCCCCACCGCCAGAATCTTCTCCGTCAACGCTTCTTTATAGTCGGCGACCACTTTCTCTGGTACATCCAAGTACAGCTCATGATTTGGCAGGGCAATTCTCAATCCTCTTGGTGCGCCGTTTAGCGCCTGCACCTCTGTTACCCGCGCCAAAATCCGTACCAGCATCGCGTTGTCCGCGACCAAACTATCATTGTCATAGAGTAGCGCATACTTCTTAGCGTTCGACCCTCCCGGCAAACTCTGCAATGTTCCGCGTATTTCAGATATTACAGTGCGCAAGTTCTCAAACTGCTCAGCCGTCATCGGATCAAAATTGAGCCAAGTCGGCCACTGTTGTGTAATAATCATTCCTTCCGTCCAAGAAAGATTTTGCCAAATCGCCTCCGTCACAAAAGGCGCAAATGGATGTAGCGCGATTAGCAGTGTCTCCAAAGTAACCTTAAGTAGCGGCACATTCTTATAGATTTTTTGCGATTCTAGGAACCAGTCCGCATATTTATCCCAAATTGTTGACTGCAAAACTTCCACCGCTTCCGAAAACCTATAGGTTCGCATGTTTTTACCAACCTGCTTGAGGCAACTGTTAATCTCACGGCAAATCCAGTCCTCACCCATATTATCGGTAGTATAAAGTTGCCCATTTTCAGCGGACGACGGCATTTCGGCTACCATAGGTTCTGCGTCAGTGGACCCAGCTGAGTCATCCACAATGCTCTGCACCAACCTCGCGATGTTCCACAGCTTATTGCACAGGTTTCGCCCAGCCACCACCGAGTTTTCCGCAAACGCTTGGTTCATTCCCGCGCTTCTCCCCCGCAAAATCCCAAGCCTAAATGCATCTGACCCATATTTTGCTACCAGCTCCATCGGGTTTAGAACGTTCCCCTTAGACTTACTCATTTTCTGTCCATGCGCATCTAGCACTAACCCATGCAAATACACTTCACGAAATGGCACTTCACCGGTCACATACAGCCCCATCATAATCATCCTGGCCACCCACGCAAACAAAATGTCCGCACCAGTCTCCATTACGTTTAGTGGATAATAAGGAGTTGGATTGTCCTCCGACCAATCTGTACACACAATCGGCCCGTGTGATGACGAGAACCAAGTATCAAACGTATCCTCATCACGCACATATTTTACCCCAGATTTCTCAATCGTCTTCAGGTTAGTTCGCCTATCAAAAATCCAGTCCGGCTCGTCTGTCGCCTCTAGGGACACTTTTCTAAACATCGGAATCGCAATTCCCCACGGAATCTGCCGCGAAATATTCCAGTCTTTCAAATTCTCCAGATAGTTAATTAGCACTCGCTTCTTGTTTTCGGGGTAAAACTTTATCTCATCCCGCTCCAAATGCTCTATTGCCGTCCTCGCTAGACGCTTCACGTCTATAAACCACTGCTCTTTCAGGGTTGGCTCTAGCACCGTGCCACACTTATAGCAGTGTGCCACCGAGTGCACAATTTTCTTCTCGTCCACTAGCGCCCCGGCCGCCTCTAGGTCTTTTAGGACTTCCTTGCGACATTCCGCAGGCGTCATATCTAGGTATTTTTCTGGCACATTAACCATTTTCCCATCTTCCGAAATCACCTGCAGGCGCTCCAAATTATGCCTCTCCCCCACTTCAAAATCATCAAAATCATGCGCCGGTGTAATCTTTACCGCACCGGTACCATATTCCATGTCAGCGTGTTCATCGGCGATGATTGGTATTTCCCTCTCAGTTAGCGGCAGCTTCACCATTTTGCCAACCATCTCTTTATAACGTGTATCCTCCGGATTCACTGCTACCGCCATATCGCCAAAAAGTGTTTCGGGACGCGTTGTGGATACTATGATTTCGCCGCCATCCACCACCGGGTACGCGATGCTCCACAGTGTTCCCTTTTCGTCTTTATGTTCCACCTCAATATCCGCAAAAGCCGTCTGATGCTTCGGGCAAAAGTTCACCAACTTTTCACCCCTATACACCATTCCATCGTTCCACATCTTCTCAAAAGTCGTGTACACACGATCCACCACATTCTCATCTAGGGTAAAAGTCAAATCATCCCAAGCGCACGATGCCCCTAGCGCCCGAATTTGTAATTCCATATTTCCCCGCTGCATCTGCACAAAATCCCACACCCTAGCGTACAGCGTATCTCTGTCAAACTCAAATCGCGAGTGCCCGTCTTTTTCCAAGTTCCGTTCATACACCACCCAAGTTTCAAACCCCGCGTGGTCGGCCCCTGGGATATACCACGCAGAATACCCTTTCAAGCGATAAAAACGCGTCAAAGAATCTTCAAGCGCAATCGTTAGCCCGTGCCCAATGTGCAAATTGCCATTTGCATTAGGTGGTGGCATCACTATCGAAAAAATCCTCGCGTTCTTCTCGTCCCTATCGTCTACACCATTTGCATCAGCATCTACTGGCACCGTCGGTACTGCCGGCCGAAACACGCCCGCACTTTCCCATGCCGCATAAATATCTGGTTCAAATTGACTCGGCTCGTAGCTCGATGCAAATTTCATGTGTAGTTCCTCTTAATCTAATGCATATTATAACACTTTTCGCTACGAGATGGAAGCACTGTATCGGTTTATCGTAAAATATCACAAAAACCACAAATTATACCATAATCAATACCATTTTTCACGAAATTATGATATAACTATTGACTTTTTTAGCAAAGTGTGCTATAATGAAATCATTCCATACGAAGGAGGTGTTAGTATGGAGCGCACCCGTCAGGGTATGTTTAAAATTTGCGACGAATATGCTTCTATCATCATGGAGGCCAACCGTCGCCGTGTTTCGGTGTACGACGCCGCTGGCGCCGATAAGCTGAAGGAACTTCAGCGTCAATGCACCGCATATATTAACAGGGAGAAGGTATTGGTCAATGACCAAGACAGCGAGGGGTATCACCTTGCGCTCATCGTTCACAGCGCCGTCAGTGCCGTGCTCGATACTCATCCCTACGGAGACTAAGGTCTCAGGCATTATCAGAAACCCCGTCAATCATTGGCGGGGTTTTCCCTTTCAAGAATATTTCCCCACCCAGTTTCCACAGCTTTTCCACAAATACACCGCACCGCATTAGGCAGTTTTATTTTTTTGATTAAAACGATCCAAATTAAAAAGTGGGTTTTTATCTTTATCAATAATCCTCTGAGCCTTTTTGAGCAGCCTCGCCAAGGCCTTTTCAGATGACGCTGACCCTACATGGACGGTCTTCACCACCTTAGTTCCCTCTTTATAACATACCTGTACACCGGTCGCACCAGAAGTTGTCTTAAATTTGCGTATGTAAGCCATATTTTAATTGTATCACAAGCCGCATCTGCATCGCAATTAAGTGGCGGTCGTCTGGAGCCGCGGCGGCCAAATTTTTTGAAAAAAGTATCTCCAAAATCCACAGCAATTCCCCACCTTTTTCCACAAAATGCCTATGCTAAAATTCTCTCAACCCCGTAATTTTGGCAACCAATACGGCTAGCAACCACTTGACATCCTTCGCCTCCCGCGCTACAATAGAGTTACAACCGCTCTCCACGGAGCAGTTGGGAGATTCGCAAGAATCTGTTTGATTTGTCAAGTTACGCGTTCAGCCCGTCTGTATATCGACCCTAATTGATGAGCATACGGCTAACGTGTTACTTGACATGTCATAAAAAGTTCGTGTTGTCAAAAAAATACACGAGCGGATTGAGTAATGACTATAAAAATGATAAAACCAATAACACAAAGCAGGGAATGGCAAAGATTGCAAGACGACCTTAACCAGCCCTGTTTTTTTGAAAAAGGCATCGACTATCAGTATTTGGCAATTCTTCATTCCACCCCAGTAGGGAAGTATCTCTATCTGCCATACGGGCCGATCGCTTCAGACGGGGCAGGTTTTCAGGCGGCCATTGGCTCTTTGATGCGGCTTGCCAAAAAACAGCACGCTATATTTGTCCGCGTCGAGCCACAAAATACCGACTTTAGTCAATTTCTGCCGACCAGTAGTGTCAAGGTTAAGGACATCAGTCCAGCCGATACCTGGGTGCTCGATCTTACCGCAGATAAGGAGCAAATTATTCGCAATTTTTCTCAAGGCACTCGCACCCGTTTTCATAATTACATGAAAAAAGGGCTTACCGTAGAGACCACTCGTGATACTGAGCAGATCCATCATCTTGTAGAGCTACAAAACCGGCTTTTCAACAAAAAACACCTTACGGCCTACGACGAGTCTTACCTCAAGGCCGAGCTTCGCCAGCCTTTCTCCACACTTTATTTAGTACATTATAATCAAGAAAACGACACCACCAGAGGTGATTCTGCCACAGACTCTCACACTACACCGTCAGACGGCCAAGTTCTTGCTGCGTCGCTCTTTTTCGATTACGGCGGCACGCGTTATTACATGCAATCTGCCGCAGATCAGGACTACAAGAAACTCCCCGCCACCGTCGCACTGCTTACTTCTGCCATTTTTGACGCCAAAGAGCAGGGAATTAAACGTTTTGATTTTTGGGGTATCGCTCCAGATGGCGCTCCCGCTAGCCACCCCTGGCACGGCTTTACTGAGTTCAAAAAATCTTTCGGCGGCGAGGCACGTCACTATGCCGGTACCTATGATATTATTTTGCAGCCACTCCGCTATCGCCTTTATCAATTCCTCCGCAGCATTAGACCGTAAAAATCACCAAAATCACAAAAGTGCATCACGGGTTGACAAAAAACGAAAATAATAGTACAATATGACCAATGGTGTGGCTTTGCCAAATTTTACCACCACGTTCTTTAGGAGGAATTATGAAAAACTATTCGCATTACTTTCGCGCGAACGCGAGGTACATCATCGTGGCCAGAGACGTAATCGGATATCAGCAGTATCTAAGCAAGTATTCCGACGACCTTGCGATTTCCAACATTCTGGAGGAGTATTTATCCGAAAAGGACATCGAGGAGATCGCATTTGACGATGAAGATTTACTCTTCTTCATTTCCTGCACGGATGCAGACATTACATATGCCTCATCTTTGTCAAAAAACAGTGAGCGGCCCTATGCACTCTCGAGAACATTCAACGTATCCTTTACCTTTGCGTCGAGGAGCGGGCGCACCCTGAACACTGTTGCGCTTAACAAGATCGCGGAGAAACTCATCGTGGGGATTGGGCAGATGCTTGGAGCGTTATACGTTGAGTATCAACTCAGCGTAAATGCCGAAACCAATGTGCAACTGCTCGCCTATTCGGCTGATTCTAAGTTTGATGCCACCGATGAGGAAATCGCGGCACGAAGAAGCAAATTAATGGAAGATGCCCTTAATGAGCTTGCCAAACGGTTAAATGGCATATCGATGATTCTGAAAGAGACTGATTAATTTCGAGGGGGTGCAAGATGGATGGGCATACGAGAATTAGTACTGAGGGTATTGATATTCGCATTAGTGCTTAATTCAGTAAGCTATCTAGTATTGAGAGGTGTATTTGATACGGGCGTTGATATTATCCCAATTCGCAAAAGCAGCGGAACGAAGGCAATATATCTGATTGGAGGATGTCAAAGCCGAACGGAAAGGCCTTTTAGATTCATGCTGGATGGCGTACCGGAAGATACGGCGATATACTTGGTAGAATATCGCAATAGCGGATTCAACATTGAAAAGGCAGCAACTGATGTCTTAGAGCACATTTGGCTGGAGGGACATAATGGCGTGACGTTTGTGGCGATTTCTCTGGGATATCAGCTAGCGGCCGCCTGCAAAGCAGATGGCGATAAGCTAATTGCGTTAAATCCGTGCATTGGTAAAGTGTCATTGCTGCCAGATATTCAGAGAGCAACGAAAATTTTGCCGGTTGCATATCTGGGGTTGATAATACTCGGCTGGATGTCTCTATTGCCAGTGGTAAAGACCAATGGTAAACCGTATTATTCTCTGCAGCTGCTGTTAGATCAGTTCAAAGTTTGTTCAAACGATAAGAACCTGGCACTGTATGAGTTTTCTCCAGATGTGTTAGTAATGAGCCGTGATGATAACGTAATAGACAACGATGCTTTGATAGACCATCTCAATAATAGCACGCTGATTTATTGGGTCGATACGATTCACTTTGGGTTCGTCGATAATGGCATGCTATATCGTGAAGCGGTAGTGGATAACCTCTAATAAAATAATCCCCGGGCGAGATGCTCGGGGATTTTTAATCAAGCCATGCTATAATTAAATCATGAAACTCAACCTAGGTCATTTTTTTATCAAACATCCCTATCTAAAAATCATCGTCAATAATACCTTCACACTCTTTAATTTTGTCAACCTCATCCTTGCCCTAATGGTGGCCTCTGTTGGTTCTTACAAAAATATGCTATTTATCCTTATTGCTATTGCAAATACCCTCATTAGCATCATCAACGGCGTACGGGCTCAAACAATCGTCAACAAGCTTCATCTTTTGTCCGAACAAAAACCTACCACTCTAAAAGATGGCAAACCCACGCAGGTTCCAGCGGCCAGCATTCAAAAAGGAGACATCATCATCCTAAGCCTAGGTGATCAGGTCATGTTCGACTCTGTTGTTACCGATGGCGTTATAGAGGTTAACGAATCTTTCATTACCGGCGAACAGGAGAGTATTGCAAAACATCCAGGCGACCGCCTTATTAGCGGTTCATTTGTGGTTTCTGGCACCGCTAGGGCCGAGGTTCAGCACATTGGCGACGATAATTTCGTCTCCAAACTCCAAAAAGAAGCTTCCACCATTAAAACCGCAGACAGTAAATTGTTCAAACTCATGAACAACATCGTGAAATATATCTCATATGCGCTGATTCCTATTGGCATTTTATTGCTTTGGGCTCGCTTTCGCACCGAAGCCGACACTGCCACCGCCATTACTAGCACCGTCGCCGCCCTCATCAACATGATTCCTGAAGGGCTAATTCTGCTAACCTCATCTGTTCTCGCTCTCGCCACTATCCGTCTTAGTCGCCGCAAAGTTCTCGTCCAGGACCTCTACGCTATTGAGACTCTTGCCCGCGTCAATACTATTGCTCTCGATAAAACTGGCACTCTCACCACCGGCAATATGACCGTCCACGACATTTTGCTTCCTGACGGCACCGCCATCAATCTTAAATCGCCCACTACCCTCGCCGAAAAACGCGCTCTCGAGGCCCTAGCGTCCATTTTAAGCCACCAAACCGCTGAAAACGCAACCACTAGCGCTTTGAGGGCAAAACTCGCCAAAATGGGCAAATTTGAAGCTACACGCGAAATTGCCGAAATTACAGAGGTCATCCCATTTAGCTCTGAACGCAAATGCTCTGGCATTAGAACCAAAGACGCTGAATATCTCATGGGCGCAGTAGAGTTCCTCACTCACGACGCGGCAATTATTAACCAGGTCAAATCGCTCGAAAACGGCCACCGCGCCATCGCGGTCGTGGTAAACGCTGACAATAGTCTACCTAAGGGAGCTCGGAGCGTTGTATCGGCGGCAGAACCCGCCGAGCCTACCGTAAAACTTCTCGGTATTGCTCGTCTTGACGACGAAATTCGCCCCACCGCCCCAGGCATCATTAGCTATTTCTACGATAATGACATCGACGTTAAAATCATCTCTGGCGACGACCTCGCCGCTGTCACCGAAATCGCCCAAAAAGTCGGCGTCCACAGTCCGCATGGCATCAACCTGTCGGATCTTAAGCGCCCAAACTACAACCAATTGGTAGGGAATTATAACATCTTTACCCGCGTTACCCCATCACAGAAAAAACAGCTCATTCGTGCCATTAAGGCCACCGGCCATACCGTTGCCATGACGGGTGATGGCGTCAATGATATTCTTGCTATGAGAGAAGCCGACGTTTCGCTCGCCATCGGCGAAGGCTCTGATGCTGCTCGCCGCGCTGCAAAATTTGTGCTGCTAGACTCGGGCTATGATTCAGTGCCGGCCATTATCGACGAGGGACGCCAGTCCATCAATAACCTCGAGCGTTCCACTTCGCTTTTTCTCGCCAAAACCGTCTACGCCTCAATTTTGGCCATTCTCTTTGTGGTCTTGCCTCTCAGTTATCCCTTCAGCCCTATCGAAATGTCCCTATTAAACTTTGCCTGCATCGGCTTCCCGGGCCTCGTTCTCGCTATCGAAAAAAACACTGCCCGCCCCAAAAATCGTTTCCGCAAAAACATCTTACAGTATTCCATCCCAACTGGTCTTAGCGTATCGCTTGCAATGTTAATTTTATCCATCATCGCCGAAGTCAATAGTTTTACGCGCCCAGAACTCACTACCGCCTCGGTTACAATTACTTTTACCCTCGACCTAATTCTAATCTATCAAATCAGTAAACCACTCAACCGTTTGCGTGGCACCATCTTTGCCCTAGTTGCCGCCGTTGTACTCGTGGCTCTCTTTGTTCCATTTGTTCGCAACTTTTTCGAGTTTACCACCTTTTCGTCCCGCCTTATTATCCCAATCGCTTCTATTCTCGCCCTCTCCATTGCCGTATTCTTCTTACTTCAAACCCTCCAAAAGCACTTCTTGACAAAATCTCCAAAATCACATATTATGTAGGTAAATAATTTAAGGAATTATTATGGCAGAAATCCTCAAAATCAGCGAAACAGAAGTCAAAATCGGTACCGATGACGGCAAAGTCGTCACTGTGCCTATCGCTTCGGTCGCTTACGCTAACCCTCAAGAAGGCGATAAAGTCAATCTCTATCAAGACGGCAAGTCTTACATTGTCAAAAGAGCTGCTACCGCTTCGCTCGCTAGCGAGAACGCTGACGGTACCAAGAGCATCAACAAGCACCTCTTTGTATGGGTCGGCAACTTTCTCTTCGGTGGCTTAGGCGTAGACCGCTTCCTTCGTGGTCAGATTGGCCTCGGCATCTGCAAACTTCTTTTCAACTGGTGTACACTAGGTCTATGGGAGCTAATCGACTGGATTATCTCTCTTATCAAGGCCTACGGTAGCGCCTACGGCGATGTCGATAATATTACCTTCGACGCAAAAGGCAATTACACTAAATAGTCTTAGTATAAAAGCCCCCCACAAGGGGGCTTTTTGATGTCTACCCCTAGACGCCCCTAATAAATGTGTTATAATCTAGCCAGGGGGTAGTAAATTAGAGTTTTGAGAGGAGATGATGAGATGCGAGCTATTTTTATCCCCGACACTCCGTTAGTCCGCTCGGATATAGACTACTACGAACTTTGTAGTCTAGCCTCACCAGCCGACACCGTGGATCTCGAGTACCCTGAGCCGCTTGTAATCTTCTTACGGATTACGGATTTCACTCCGCCACCTCAGGCCGATTTTCCCACCACTCGCACCCTTGAGCTTGTCCATAGTCGTTACATTCGTGCCCTGCATCAGTTTCTTGTCTATCAGCCCACCTTCATGGATCGGCGTGCCGACATCCAACACATTCTGGCACCCCAGGCTAAAGATTACGACGAAATTCTCATCGCATTGCGCTCCACGCCCACCAAGGATATGTCCATCCGCCATCTAGAGCTTATCTGTGACGAAAGCGGTGGCGACAGCTTCCCGGTCATTTTCAACGCCAAAGATACTGACGGCTACATCAAAGAAGATTCCCCCGTTCAACACATAGACATCACCTACGGTGGAAAGTTTGTCCGACAAATTATTAAATCTATCGGGCACACTATCCGCTGGCAGTAGTCCCACATCCCCCCTCAATCCCCGAGTATTCACCCGGGGATTTTTCTTGCAAAATTACGTATCATTAAAGATGAAAAAACCGCCCCATTTTGGGGCGGTTGCAGGGAAATGTGCTACGAGGCAACGTCTGCGGTTTTCATGCCTCGCACTTTCAGTGCGTAGGCGGCCGCTCTGTGGATCAGCTGATCCTCGCTCGTAAGCAAGGGGTAGAACCATCCCACCGGAAACTCCGCAAGCGGGATCGCCGCATATACCGCAGCTACCCTAGATGACCTCTTGCCGGCCCGGCTCATCGCGCGCACCTTGTCCGCGCCAAAGCCGGCATGTTCCGCCATCGGTGCCATCTTGAGCGCCTTGTCCATCGGTCCTTCTGCGAGCACCTCGCACAAGAGCTCACCTCTCGTTTTTCTGGTTCTCGTTCTTGCCATAAAAACACCTCCAAAATAAAAAATAAAGGTACACCCTTATCCTCATATTATATCACACATTACCACAAAAGTCAATACCCACCCACTTCCGCTTCCAATTCTGGCCCAAAATGTGCTAAAATAAAGCTAACTATAACATGGAGCACAGCATGAAAGCTAAATTTGAAATCATGGGGAGGGGTGATTTAAAAGAAGTCATTAACCTTTGCAACGAATGTTTTGATGAACAGACATCACTAGAATACGCCGAGCGCAGTTTTGCTCGCACTAGTTCAAATCCGAATCAAATCTACATCGTAGGCAAGCTCAACGGAGAAATTGTTGCGCACGCTCTCATCAATATTATCCCTACTATTTACGAAGAGATGAATACCTACGCCATCTTAAATCATATCTGCGTCAAGCCGGCACTTCGTCGCCTTGGCATTGGCACTGAGCTCCTAGACTACTGCTTTGCTATCGCTAAAGACCATCACTGCAAGACGGTCGAGCTATGGTCAAAAAATTTCCGAGTCGCCGCACACGGGCTTTATCACAAATACGGCTTCAATGTTCTCGAGGCAGCATTCTTTGAAAAGGAGGTAAAATATGAAAATTAAAAACATCTACGTAGGTGGGTGGTTCCAGCGTACTATGCTCCAGCTTTCTGAGATATATGATTTTCTCCGTGGAGTCGACTCAAAACTCAAACTAAGCAAACAAAAACTCGCCACTTACCGCCAGGCTCTCGACATCAACTCTATCGAATACGGTATTAACGGGGAAGAGTTTATCCGGTTCACCACCAATAATGGCGTCAACGTTAAAATCTTTGAGGATGGTCTCATCGTTCTAAGCTATGGTACGGTCGATAGTGACGCTCTCATTGAGGATATGAACAAAATCCAAACATATTACGAATCAAGTCTTAGCCCAGCCCTCAATTATCTGTTTAGCCTTGGTGCTCCCGTTCCCAAAGAACTCGCCGGAATCGAAAATGTCTACCCGTATTTTATCGTTCTTGATAAAGCCACCAAGGCAGAGATGCAGGAATTGCTCACCCGCACCGAAGGTCAGCGTTATTTTGAGTTTGAAACCCCAAAATATGACGTTTTGCGTGGCGACAAGTACTATTTTGTTAACAGCAAAACCAAAACCGCCGGAGAAATTGAACGCTACATCGAAGAGCAGATTTTTATGCGAGAGTTTAAGGCGCAACTCCACCGTTATCTTAACATTCACCGGATTATCTGGGAGAAAATTGACAATGTTAAGGCCCACGAGAGAGTACGCGGCAAAGACATTGTTAGGTTCACCACAGAGCTTGAAGCCTATGCTAAGACTATCAATCTCATTGACGGACGTATAAACCAGATGAGCACCTATATCCCCACTCGCGAAAAGATTGCCAAAAGTGACAAAGAGCTAAGCGAATTTCTTGAATATTCTGGCTACCGCTACGAAACGCTCTGCGACACACTCGAATACATTAAATACCTATGGGACATGACGCAAAATTATGTTGATTCCGCCCTTCGCCAATTTGAAAGCCTCAAGACCGACGTTACCTCAAAGTCCGTAGAGAGTCTAACCATTGTTACGTCTATGTCAGCCGGCGCCGCGATTATTAGCCTATTCACGGCATCCGAGCCAGAGTTCACTCAGTTTGGCTTTATTTACTTTTTCATCTTAGCATTAATCGGTTGGGGTTCTGGCAAAATCCTTAACTACGTTGGCCACCGCCAAAAATACGATGTCAGCGACATAGAATACGACAAAAACATCAAATAACCAGCAGCTACGCGCTATATTGTATCAATATCACCCCTATTACTACTAGAATTGTTGCAAGTAGATGCACTGCTACGCTTTTGCGAGTGAGACTTTCGCGTCCAAATTTTGGCCAAATCAGCGTCAGGATTATCCCCATAAAGAAAATCACAATTGGTTCCGCCGAATCAGATGTTACCGACGCCAACGCTACGGATGGCGCCAAGACCAACGCGCCACGATAAGCGAAATCTTTTGTTACACCACCTATCATACTACCAATCAGTGGTCTCATTACGCTTTTTTTGCTAGTGCGTACCACCTCCTTAAAACGTCGTCGCCACGCTGGTCGCACGGCTATAATTAGTAGATTCCCCAATCCTTTGCCAAAAAAGATCAGTGCCATTGCATTCAAAAAACTCAATTCTTCGGCGTTTTCTTTTACAAAAATCAGATTACCCACTACCGATATCAGCACATACAAAAACGCATACAGCGCCGCCCTGATTTTAGTTTTGCGACTGCGTTTGCGTGTGGTAAAAATCACCAAAAATGGCGCTGCCAAGATTACCAAAAACGCCACGAGCTGTAAGAGACTAATTGTTTCACCCAAAAACAGCCACCCTAGCACTAAATATAAGATTGGCGCAATCTGAATAAAAATCCCCAAATTTGTAGAATCGTCCTGCTCAAGAGCTTTATAGTATGGTATGCCAGCCAAACTTGCAAACATCCCAGATAATATCAAAAGAACGTAAGCGTCCCCACGCGCCACTGTAAAATCCAGCCCAGATATTACACCGAGTACTGGCCCCAGTATCAAGAAGGCGATTCCGTAAAAGTATTTTTGCGAAACAGCTCCGCGCCCCTTAAAATATACATCAGAAATGTAATTGTCCGCATATATGCGACCAGAATCCGCAATCACTGCCAATGCCACTGCTGCAAGCCATTCCATGCTACCAGTTTAGCATAAAAGTTAAATTATTCCCACCACCTAAGCAATTGGTATGCGCGGGTAGATGTTCAAAGTGTATGGATCTGTGGGTTTTACACCACTCATTATCTCGTAGTAGCACGCCGCTGCCACCATTGCTCCATTATCACCAGAGAGCGAAGCAAGAGGGAAGCAGACAGGAACACTACTAATGTCTTTCATTTTCTCGCGCAGTATCGTATTCGCGCTCACTCCTCCCGCCACCGCTACAGATTGTACGTCCGGATATTCGGCAAGTGCTGCCCGCATTTTTTCACACAAGATGTCCACTGCCGTTTTTTGAAATGATGCGGCAAAATCTGCCACTTGTTGTGGTGTTAGCAAATCTTGCAGTTTATGTGACGGATAAGAAATCTCCACCCTCACCTCTTTCTGCACCGCCCTTAGCACCGCGGTTTTTAGTCCTGAAAACGAAAAGTCCAGTCCATCAACTTTTGGATGTGGTAATTTATACCGGTTTTGGTCGCCAGCGAGCGCCGCTTTCGTGATGCTTGGACCACCCGGATACGGCAACCCCAAAATCTTCGCCACCTTATCAAAGCATTCCCCCACCGCATCATCGTGCGTAGTTCCAATAATTTCAAATCTGTTGTGCTGCGGCATATACAGTATTTGCGTATGCCCACCAGAAACCACCAAGGCTAATAAAGGGAATTGCGGCACATTAGAATCATTTTGCTCGTCACCACCGCAAAGCCAATTTGCATAGACATGCGATTTTAGATGGTGCACCGCATAAAGGGGCTTATTATGTATCACCGCAAGCGTCCTAGCAGTCAAAGTTCCTATCAGCAGCGAGCCTAGTAACCCAGGAGCATGCGTTACTGCAATCGCGTCAATATCATCCCAGGAGCACGCGGCATCGGTTAGCGCCTTATCTATCACCGGCAATACTACTTCCAAATGGCTTCTCGCCGCAACCTCTGGTATCACCCCACCGTACTCAGCAAAAATATCAATCTGACTTACTACCACATTCGACAAAATCTCTCGCCCGTCTCGCACCACCGCGGCCGCCGTCTCATCGCAACTTGTCTCTATCCCAAGTATCAACATGTCAATAATTATACCATAACATGCTATAATAAATACATGATTAAGATTATTGCTGGCGGCAAGAAAAACACCAATTGGTGTGCCGAGGCCTGCACCGAATACGAAAAACGTCTTCGTAAACCTTGGGACATCACCTGGGAATTCGTTGAAGAGGAAAAGCTAGCAAAAAAGCTCGCCACTTGGCCATTTGACCGCACTCGTGAATTCGTTATTTGCTGTGACGAACGTGGGCAAAATATCTCATCCCGTGAATATTCCGACAAGCTCTGGCGCGCCTTATCTACCGGACGCGACATAGTAATTCTCATTGGCGGCGCATACGGCTTTGACGCTACGGTACGCCAAAAGGCAGATTTTGTTTGGAGCTTCTCGCGCCTAGTTTTTCCGCATATGATTGCGCGCCTAATGGTAACCGAACAAATCTACCGCGCTTCCGAGATTATCAAAGGCTCCGCCTACCACCACGAATAAACTACACAAAAAATGATATAATTGAATTAGTAAACAAGGATTTGTATTATGGAACAAAAAATCTGTCAAAGCTGCGCAATGCCATTAACTTCGGAAGATATGTATGCTACCGAAAAAGACGGAAGTGTCAACAAAGATTATTGCAAATGGTGTTATAAAGATGGGGAGTTTCTTGATAAATGTTCAATGGAAGAATATATAGAGAAATGTTCCCAATTTGGCGAGCAGGCCGGCATGACAAATGAGCAAATGAAAGAATATTGCACGAAAATTTTCCCAACTTTAAAACGATGGAAAAAAGCCTAAATTTTCGCAATCGACTTGCCTCACTTGCCGACGATGAGTATCGTGTATTCTCTATGAGCGGCATTCCTTGTGACCGCCCTTTTCTTGGAGTACGTATCCCAGAAATCAGAAAACTCGTCAGTGAGGTTCCATCAACAGACTTTACGGAGCTTCTAGAGACCACACCTATCGCTATCGAAGAAGTCATCGCCCGCGGTTTTCTGATCGCACGTCTACCATACATAGAGATGCTTAAGTACTTCGATTCTCAAATTAGTTACCTCGACAACTGGTGTGTTGTAGATACTTTCTGTGCTTCACTTCGCAAAACCATCAAAAAACACAAATCCGAATTTCTAAACACTAAAGTTGAATCGCTCCTACAAAGCCAGGACGAATTTGCTGTTCGTGCCGGCCTTGTTTGCCTACTTGACTTTTATGTTGACTTTGATTATCTCTTCCTCATTTTTGATCGCATCGAGTCCTTAAAAAACCGCAACGAATACTATATCAAAATGGCCATTGCCTGGCTCCTTGCCGAATGTTTCATCAAGTATCCCGATGAAACTTTTGGTTATCTGAAACAGTCCAATCTTGAAAAATGGACGTTCAACAAAGCCCTGTCCAAAATTTGTGATTCTCATCGTGTCCCTTCTGAAGCCAAACAGCAAATCAAACTACTCCGCAAAAAATAATCCGAAACAAAAAATCACCAGAACAGGTGATTTAATTCAAGCTGGCTGGACCGGCAGGATAGGGACGTCGTCGCTACGCTCCTCCGTTCGAACCTTGGGCTCAAATCCTACCCGAATACTAACCATTTGAGATTAGAAGGCGCCAGGTTGGTGTTTTCTAACTCGAATGGCTAGACAAAATTAAGCAAGCATTAACAACATACAGAAAAACAAATAATAAACTTAATCAAAAATAGGTCAATAGACAATAAATCCTTGACAAATACACCAATGTATGCTATCATTAAATACGAAGTTATAGTCAATTCACGGCTATCACTTATGTACCTATACACGACTTTATTTAGGAGGTAACTAAAATGGCAAGCAACGTTATTTCTGGCATTAACTTTTCTCTAGACGCTGGCACCGTAAACTTCTTCGGCGCTAGAGGCGCACGTCTCGGCGACAGATGGGCTATCAATGCCTTTGGAGGCGAACTGATGGTCGAAGTCGCAAAAACCAATGAAACTCCTCAGGCTATCATGCGGTGTATTAAGGATGATACCGACGCCGGCAAACGTGACAAGATCGCCTACGTAATCGTCGGCGTACGCGCCGCTGTTGCACTCTATCTGAACGGTATTATTACTGCCGAACATCTGCGCAAAGCTTCTGAAGGCGAACAATACATCGACATCCCCAATGTAATCTTCGAGGATCTCTCGCTAACCGTCCGCGTAGATGCCAGCAGAGAAAATCCTGCCTTCGTGGCTACTGCCGACAAGGATTGCGTTGTCATCGAGTAACACACTCCAAGAGACGGCGAAAAGCCGGGTCGTATTATTAAACCGCAGAGCAGAAATGCTCTGCGGTATTTTTTAAAAAATAAAGAACTGAAGATGATGATTGTTCAATTAAAACCAGTCGCAAGAAACAAAAACCGAGAGCAAGCTCTCGTTTTTTCTTTCTTCGTGGCTGGACCGGCAGGATTCGTGGGCTCGCTTCGCTTGCCCACTACGCCGGGCGTCGTCTCGGTAAATCTAAAACAAGTTTTAGATTTACACTCGTCTCCTACGGCGTCCGAACCTACGGTTCTCATCCTGCCACCCCATAAATACGACATTAAATAAAGACCCTACGGGTCTTTCTCTAATGTCGTGGCTGGACCGGCAGGATTTGAACCTGAGACTGCTGGGACCAAAACCCAGTGCCTTACCGCTTGGCGACGGTCCAATATGGTTACTTCATATATTATATCACAAAGATTCAAAAAGCAAAACCACCCATACCTAGGTTAACCGCATCCAAAATAAACCACCAGCACCGCAAACCCACTACACGCCGAACCTCTTGCGCTTAAATCTCATCTGTGCTACCATATAAATATATGGCAGCAAGCAGAAAACGCAAAACCACCAGCTCAAAATCTCGCTCACGCTCTCGGTCGCGCAGTCGCAAAACTCGCGAGCCAGAAGTCACCCATGAGCTTCCGGGCGGTTTTTGGCATCAAATTGTTGCCGTTCTTATGGTTGCCCTGGCACTATTCTTGTGTTTTACTTGGTTCGGCCATGGCGGGGAAGTCCTCAATGAAATTCACGCCACCATCGTAAAAGGTCTTGGTTTTGCCACCTATTTTATTCCGGTCATCCTAGTCTATCTAGCGGTCAAAATCTTTCGTGCCGAAAGCAATCGCGTTGCCATTCCAGTCTATTTTGCTAGCATCCTTATGCTGCTCTGGATTTCCGGCATTGCGGCCATCACTGATAATGGCGGCATCATTGGCAAATGGCTCAACGACCTCATGATTAACCTCCTAGACCAAAATGTCGTCATCTTCATCTATATCGTACTAATTTTTGTCACTCTTGCCTTCCTTCTGCAGGTTTCGCCACTCACCCTCTTCAAAGACACCACCAACCTTGTCCATACCAATAAAAAACCTGCCAAAGTTGCCGAAGAACCCACAAACAAAAAAGTTGGTCAGCTTGAAATCAAAGTTAACTCAGGTCTCAACGCAGTAGAAGCCAAGCAGCCAGAAAAACCAGCCAAGGGTTTCTTCCATAAATCACCTAGAATTAATATGCCGGCAGCCGTAGAGCCAGCTCCAGCGCCAGCCGTCAAAGAAGAAAAGGCACTCGTGGCAGACAACGACCCAGACTGGAAAATGCCATCTGCCACCCTACTTAGTAAAAAACAATCACCGCAAGACCCAGGCAACGTCAAGCAAAACGCTTTCATCATCCAAAAAACTTTCTCTGAGTTTGGCATTGAGGTTGAAATGGAAGACGCCAATGTTGGTCCGCGTGTTACCCAATACACCCTGCGTGCTCCAGGCGGTGTCAACCTTGCCAAAATCGCTGCGCGCGACAAAGAGCTTGCCTACAATCTAAGTGCGCAGACCGTCCGTATCGAGGCACCTATTCCTGGCACTCAGCTCATTGGTGTCGAAGTGCCAAATGTCCGCTCAGCCAGCGTGTCTCTGCGTGGTATTATTGAGAGCGACGAATGGAAGTCTGCCCACGACCCACTGACTTTTGCTGTTGGCAAGGACATCTCCGGTCACCCCGTCATCGCTAACCTTGCCAGTATGCCGCACCTCTTAATCGCTGGTACCACCGGTTCTGGTAAGTCTGTCATGACCAATACTATTATCATGTCGCTACTCTACCGTAACGCACCGTCTGATATGCGTATGATTATTGTCGACCCTAAACAAGTCGAGATGGTTTCTTATAACGATATCCCACACTTGCTCACCCCAGTCATCACCGATACCTCCAAAGCGCTTTCCGCTATGAAATGGGCAGTCGGCGAGATGGATCGTCGTTATTCTCAAATGGCCGAAGAAAAAGTCAAAAAAATCACTGACTACAATGCCAAAATGGAGCAAAAGCAAAAAGAGGGCATCAAAGACGGCGATAACAATACCGCCAAGATGCCGTATATCGTTATTATCATCGACGAAATGTCTGATCTTATGATGCAGGCATCCAAAGAGCTAGAGCCACTTATTGTGCGCATAGCTCAGCTTGGTCGTGCCGCCGGTATGCACCTCATTCTCGCCACCCAAAAGCCTATTGTTAAGGTTATTACCGGTCTCATTAAAGGCAACATCCCATCGCGCATCGCCTTCCGCGTCACTAACTCTATGGAATCACGCATTATTTTGGATACCTCCGGCGCCGAAAAACTCCTAGGCCAAGGCGACATGCTACTTTCTACTGAAAAAACCATGAATGGCCCAGAGCGTATTCAGGGTGCCTGGACTCCAGATGAAGATATTGAAAAGGTCACTGATTTCTTGCGTGCTCAGCGCCCAGCCAATTACAACGAAGAGGTGATTGCTCAGCAAGTATCAATCAAGGGTATGGGTGGCGGCGCTGGCGATATGGGTGGTCTTGGCCGCACCTTCGACCCTCAAGACCCTCTTGTGCGCAAGGCCGTCGAGATTTCCTTAAACAAGGGCAAGTTTAGCACTGCCATGCTCCAAACTTACCTCGGCAAAGGTCACGGCTATGTTTCTGGTCTTGCTATTTGGTTTGAAGAAATCGGCGTCATTGGCCCACAAAATGGCAACAAGCCACGCGACCTACTCATTACTAGCCTCGAAGAGTTTGACACGCTCGCCAATGCCTAATATAATGTAACTATAATATCAAGAAGGAGCGAGGGAACGGCCCTATGACCTCCTGCCAACCTAGCCTAGCCAAGGTGGTAAATCCGACCAGAAAGGAAAGATATGTTCTATCGAACCGCGGAGAGTGTCTCTCCGAAACACCCAGATAAACTATGCGACCAAATATCCGATGCGATTTTGGATGCTTATTTAACCAAAGACCCTGACGCACGTGTTGCGGCGGAGACTTGCGGTGGTCATGGCGTCGTTTTTGTTACTGGTGAGATTACCAGTACAGTCAACGATGTAGATATCAACAAAATTGTTCACCGCATCGCAGGTGACGGCATTGAAGTACATACAAAAATTGTTCAACAATCCCCAGAAATTGCTCAGGGTGTAGACACAGGCGGAGCTGGCGATCAGGGCATTATGATCGGCTACGCCACTGACGAAACGCCAGAGTTTTTGCCGCTAGAAGTGGTTTTGGCGCGCCACCTCAATGAATTTATTTATGATAAACATCCTTTTGATGGTAAGACCCAAGTCACCCTCGCCCCAGATGGTAGCGTTGCTTCTATAGTTGCTAGCTTCCAAAACGTTTCAAAAGCCGAACTTGAAACCCTCGTCCGGCAGTTTATTGAAGCAAACGGCCTGAAAGGAACCACGAAAGCGTCTCCCGAAGCTCATAGGCTCAGCCAAACAACCTTAGATGCGTCCGATGGAGATACTTCGGCGGCCACTATCACTTTGCACCTCAACCCAGCTGGCGATTGGAACCAGGGTGGTTTTGATGCGGATACTGGTCTTACCGGCCGTAAGCTTATCGTAGACAACTACGGCCCACGCGTTCCAATCGGTGGCGGTTGCTTCTCCGGTAAAGATCCATCCAAGGTGGATCGTTCAGCTGCTTACATGGCTCGCAAAATTGCCGTAGATTATCTTAAGGCCCGTCACGCCCACGAAGTTTTGGTTCGTCTCGCCTACGCTATTGGCTACGACCAGCCACTTGAGCAAACCGTTATCGTAGATGGCGTACCAGAACAAATAGAAGGTTACGACCTCACCCCTCGCGGCATCATTACGGCGCTTGACCTCAAACGCCCAATTTATGAGCAAACTGCTAGATACGGCCACTTTGGCCACAACTTCCCATGGGACTAGACACCAGGGGCAGTCTGTGCTATAATATAAGAGTAATATTAGCTCAGCAAACAAGTCCCTCATTTGCCTCGTCGCAAACGAAACAGTGTTTGCTTTAACCAAAGGAGTAACATGAAAGACTACGAACTTTCAATCCTATTTCACCCAGATTTAGAGATGAATCTGGACCCAGCTGTAGATAAGGTGAAGAAACTCATCGAAACAGCAGGCGGCAAAATCGTCAAAGAAGAGCCAGAAGGGAAAAAGCGTCTCGCCTATCCTATCAGTGGCCAAGATTTTGCAGTTTACTACTTTTTCGACGTTCAGCTTCCAGCCGAAGCTCCAGCCAAATTGAGTAGCGTGATGAATATCACCGACGAAGTCCTTCGTTTCTTACTCGTCAAGGCTGACCCACGCAAGGCAAAATACGCTGCCCGTGCCAAGGAACGCAGCTCGGCGACCGAAGAAACCACTAAAGAAGGAGAGGAATAAAATATATGCGCGGATTTTCCAAAGCAATCATCACTGGCAACATCACTCGCGACCCAGAGCTCAGAAGCACCACTAGTGGTTCTAGCGTCTGTAGTTTCTCGGTAGCCGTCAACCGCACTTTTCGCGGCACCGATGGCGAAAACAAAGAAGAAGTTTCTTTCATCGACTGCACCGCTTGGGGCAAGCTCGGTGAAATGATTGCCCAGTACGGCAAAAAAGGTTCTGGTGTGCTCGTTTCTGGCCGCCTCAGCCAACGCAGTTGGGACGATAAAAACGGCGGCGGCTAGCGTTCTCGCACCGAAATCGTCGTAGAAGATTTTAACTTCATCGGCGGTAACGGCAACGGTGGCAACGGCGGCGGCAATTATAGCGCCCCAGCCAGCACCAGCGAAGCTGCGCCTAGCGACATCCCAGACGACATCCCAGACGAGATTGATCTCAGTGATGTTCCATTCTAAGGAAAATCAAGCGAAGGAAGGATAATATCAAATGAAAAGATACAAGAATGATCCAAATCTGTATTTCGACTATCGCGACGTCAAAACCCTAGGTCGCTATGTTGATAGCTATGGTCGCATTGAGCCTGTCTCTAAGACTGGCCTTTCCGCCAAGCAGCAGCGCCAGCTTGCAGTTGCAGTTAAGCGCGCTCGCCACCTAGCACTTTTACCATTTGTGTCAAATAACTAGGAGCTTTTATGTACGGACCAACAGATCTAAAGAAAAACACCCTCATCACTTTAGACGGTCAGCCGTATAAGGTGGTAGAGTATTCACAAAAAGTTATGGGCCGCGGCGGTTCCATCGTTAACGTTAAGGTTAAGAACCTCATTACCGGTGCACTTTTGCCTAAGACTTTCAAAGGCCAAGAGAAAATCGAGCCAGCCGAAGTCACCACTCGCAAGGTTCAATACCTCTACCGTGATGACGAAAAGTTCTATTTTATGGACCCAGAATCTTTTGAGCAATACGAACTCATGAGCGATATGGTCGGCGACTCTAAAGATTTTATGAAAGATGGCGATGAAATGGAAATCCAATTCTATAATGGTACTCCAATCAATCTCCAGCTTCCTAAAAACCTTTGGCTCACTGTCACCTATACCGAGTCAGTCGTTAAGGGCGACACTACGAGCTCTGTCATGAAAGACGCTACGCTCGAAACTGGTGTTGTTGTTAAGGTTCCAGCATTCATCAAAGAGGGCGACATCGTTTCAGTCGACACCGAAACTTATGAATACCGAGAACGCAAAAAATAATCTCACACGGACGGGTGACGCCGCTTGGGGGACCCCCGCGCCAGCTGGCGTGGGGAAAAATGTGACGGCAGAGCCCGTCCGAGGTTATGTTAAATTGTTGGGCGCCACGCGCGCCTTCAATTTTGATTTTCGCGGCAAAACTGTCCTAGACATCGGTTCATCCACTGGTGGTTTTACAGAATATGCATTGCAACGTGGCGCTACTAAGGTCATTGCAGTAGAGAAAGGTTCTCATCAAATGAAAGCCCCACTCCGCTTCGACCCTCGTATCGACCTCCACGAAAAGACCGATATTTTTGACGTCGTAGCGACACAAAATGTGGCGGCAGAACTCGCCCCGCATTACATACCATACCCAGATGTCATCGTTGCCGATGTCTCGTTCATCTCCTTGACAAAAGTGCTTAAGTATGCTAAACTAAAATTAGCGCGTAGCGATACGCAATTTCTTGTCATGTTAAAACCTCAGTTCGAAGCCAAACCCCACCAACTCAAGAATGGCATCGTCAAAAACGAGTCTATTCGTCGTGATATTATTAAACATTTCGAAATCTGGCTTAAGCAAAACGGCTTCATCATCGTCAACAAACGCGACAATGCCCTCAAGGGCAAGCATGGCAATACCGAACGTTTTTATCAGCTTGACATCGCTAAAGCATAAGCATATAATATAATTATGAATTTATTGCATGGCGTGGGCGATTTCTTCTCGCTAGATATCGGTACATACTCGATGCGAATCGTGCAACTTTCTGGTGACTACAAAAACGGTTGGACTCTGCAAAAATACGCTTTTATTCCTATTGACCCCAAACTTACCACCGACACTTCCGACCTAGGCCGTCGTCGTCTCGGCGAGGCCATCATGGGCGCTGTTAATCAAGCCGGCATCAAAACCAAAAACGTCGCCATTGGGCTTCCAGCTGGCAAAACCTTTACTTCCATTGTTGAGACCGACACTCTCCCTGAAAGGGAATTAGCCAAGGCTTTTAAGTATGAAATCGACAAATATATTCCTATGCCACTCAACGAAGCTAAAGCTAGTTATATTATTCTCGGCCCGAGTCCCAACGACCCAATGAAAACCGAGATTTTAGTGTCCTCCGTATCTAAAGAATACGCAGAATCCACTCTTGAAACTATCGAAAAAACCGGTCTTAACGTTGTTGCTATGGAGCCAGAACCTCTAGCCATGGCTCGCTCGCTTGCCATTCATGGTGCTATGGATGCTACCATGGTCGTTGATTTTGGTGAAAAATCTACCGATATTGTTATCGTTTACAAAGATCAGCCTCGCCTCGTGCGCTCCGTATCTGGTGGCATTGATACTCTGGTCAAAACTCTTTCCGTTGGCCTTGAAGTCCGCGAAGATCAAGCCCGTCAGTTTATTTTGCGCTTCGGCCTTGCCGAAGACAAAATTGAAGGCCAAGTTCTCAAGATTCTTAGCGCCCCGCTTGATACTTACGCCGGCGAACTTGCCAAATCCGTCCGTTTCTTCCAGAGTAACTACATCAACGGGCGCATCGGTGGCATTGTTTTATCTGGCTATGCTAGCATGATTCCATATTTCTCCGAATACATTGAAGCTAAAATCAACATCCCCACCATGAACGGCAACCCATGGCAGTCTGTCCGCACGACCCTAGAGCAGCAGCAGGCCTTGCTGCCAGTCGCATCCGAATTCGCCGTCGCTATCGGCTTATCTGAAAGGAGTAATGACTAATGGCGGGCGCACTCAATAAAAACATCAATATCAATTTCAAAGAGATTTTTGCTAAACTTCGCGGCAAACGCCCTAGCGGCATCCCTAAGGAAATCAATCTTGTCCCAGACATCAAAGACGAGATGATTAGAACCTTAAAGCTGCGCAATTTTATCTTCTTTTTGTGCATAGTTATCGCATCTGTCAGTGTTGGTGCTACTGCGATTTTCGCCAGCATCGCCGGCGGGCAGCAGGCGGTCGTAGATGGCAAAAAGTCCACCATTGATAATCTCTCCAGCAAGCTCGCAAGCTACAGCGACCTTAGCGATTTTCTCACTATCCGCGATCAACTTAGCAATGTTTCAAACATTGCAGAGCGCAAAAAACTTCTTTCGCGTATTTTTAGTGTTCTTTCTGCTTTGTTGCCGCAAAATGGAGATTCTATTCGCATTTCCGAACTCAACATTGACCTCACCGGGCAAGAACCAGCCATTTCATTTGATGCTCAAGCGGATGCTAACAACCCACCATATATCGACTACAATGTGCTCGATGCCTTCAAAAAGTCCATGCAATATATGCGCTACGACTACGGTGCTTATGTAGATAGCGAAGGCGCCGAAATACCCGCCTACTGTATGATCGAAAACGGCCAAGACGGCGCCACGCTCGCGGATGCCACAAACGGTATCTATGCCTATTGGCAAATAGAAGGTGAAGGTTGTAATCCATCAGAGCTCAAAGACGTCACTACCGAAGAATATGCCGGGCAAAACGTCGTGCGCATCTGGCGTACTCCACAATTTACCGATTGGTACAAGGCTGAAGCCTCTGATACCGCTCCCTACATGACGCTAAGTGGTGAAATCGGCAACGTCGCTCATTTTGAAAGTAAATGTATTACATACTCCGGCTCCGAGAACGCTTCTACCGGTAAAGTTTCCTGGACTAGCACCAATGATACCTGCATGCTTGTACCAGACGGCCAAGAGGGCATCGTAATTTCTGATTCTTCCAACGGCCGCGGCTCCAACGATGAACTCGTTCTACGTTTTTCGGCCGTCATTTATCTAAGTTCAGACATCTTCAGCTTTAGCAATAAACATGCTATCGCTATTGGTCCAACTGGTCGCTACAATGTCACCGATTCTTATGTTCAAATCCAAGATATGTTTGGTGAGCGCGCTTCCGACTGCGCTTCTGGCGACACCGCATGTTTCAATAATTCTATAGGAGGCAACTAATGGCTGAAATCGCTTTTCTAAAACGCGCTAAAATCTCCGAAGCGCAACAATATATGCTCCTGGCTGTATTAGGTGCCAGTCTAGTTTTGGGTGTGGGTGTGGCGCTCATTATGAAGTTCGTTAGCCAAATATCCTTCAACGCTACGGTCATCGCCGAAGAAGAGAAGGCTATCGTCACTTATTCAAATACCATCAAAAACATTGGCATCTGCAAAAAGCCTGCCGGCGCCATTTATACCGACGACGAACTTAAAAAATGTAGCCCTAATAGCATTGAGGCTTCCGAAGTGCCAGGTACCTTGCGATACAACATTCTCAACAACCTCGCCGCCAACGAATCGCTCAATTCTGTCCCGCGTGAAAGCACTTCAAGCTGTATTAATCCTGCCACTAGCAAAAGTTACACATACGACGAGCTCGAAACAATTTACGCCGAAGCTGCCGATGCTGATTCTACAGAAAAGCTCATGGCCGCGAGCGAGCTCATCCAAAATTGTTCAGCACTCCGCATTATTCCTGACTCTCTGCCAAAGTTCCGCAACGAAGAGGCGCTCCTCTCCAGTCTTAATAAGATTTTCTTAATTTCTGGTTGGGAACCTATGTCCATTAGTCCTAGCGGCACATCCGGTGCTAGCGGTTTTGGCACCAATCTCAACACCATGTCGGTGCGCCTTTCGGTTGAAGCCGACGCCGGCACCACTAAAAACGTCCTCGACAATATCGAGCACTCTATCCGTGAGTTTAACATTGATCGCGCCACTATTGAATGGGGCTCTAATAATACAATTGTTTTACAGGCGCAAGCCACGGCCTACTATGTCGATCCTTCCATCCTAACTGAGAGCAACAAAACCCTAGGCCAAGGAGGCAAAAAATGAAAAAAGATTTATTCACAGTGATTGTCGCTGCCGTCATTGGTTTTAGTATTGCCTACTTTTTGACCAATCTCCTCTATCAAGGCACCAATGGATTCTCATTTAAGGTCTTAGGCAGTGATGCTTCGTATAATATCACAGCACCAGACCCAGAGATTTTTAATTTTCGTTCTGTTAACCCTACCGTGGAAGTTTATGTCGGTCAATGCAAAGAATATAACGAAATTGGCGAATGCGTCGACAGTGTTACCGAAACCGATCTCAGCGACTCGCTCACCGGGGAAGAAGATCTAGAACAAGACTCCACTACTAGCGACACTGACGCGCCAGCGGCAGATGACAGTACTCCGGCCACTAACACAGAAGAGGAAGCTAGCGATGGCAACACTAACTAAGGCAGCCGAAGAGCGCATCGTTGGTTTACTGCTTGCTGAAGGCCTCGCCGACAGCAATCTTGTTCTAAACATCAAGAACGAAACCGACGCCAGTGGTGGTTCCGTTCTTGCCGAGCTCAAAAAACGCGGCGCCGTTAACGATGAAATGGTTTCGCATGCCACCGCCATCATCATCGGCGTGCCTTATGTCGAACTCAAAAATATTACGATTGAGCAAGACATTCTCACTAAAATTCCATACGATGCGCAACGTCGCACTATGGCCGTCCCGCTTGGCGAAAAAGACGGCGTCTTAAATGTTGCCATGGTCGACGTCACCAACGTTCAAAATACCGACTATCTATCAAATCTACTCGGCCGGCCTATTCGTGTCTGGATGTCATCCGAACGGGGTGTTCGTGAAATGCTCGAAAAAAATCACGGCGATTTTTCCGGTGTTACCGAGGCGGTTCGCGAGTCGAGCGCTGAGGCCGTTCCGGTTGAAGAACAACAAGTTACTACGGCTAAGACTATCGCCCAAGACTCACCAATTTCCAAGGCCCTCAATACCATTTTAAGCTATGCCGTTCGCACCAAAACTTCTGATATTCACATCGAGCCACTCGAAAACTCGCTGATTATTCGTAACCGTATTGATGGTGTATTGCGCCGTGTTATGGAATTACCCAAATCTGTTGCTCCGGCCTTGGTTTCGCGCATCAAGATTCTCGCCAACCTTAAAATTGACGAACACCGCATCCCGCAAGACGGCCAATTCGCCGTCGTAGTCGATGACAAGGAAGTCGATCTCCGTATTGCCACCTCTCCGGTCACCTGGGGCGAGCAAGTCGTTATTCGTTTGCTCGACAAATCCGGCACCAGCATGAACATCGAAAAAATGGGTATGACCGGCCATGCTCTGCGTGCCGTCAAAGAGGGAATTAAAAAACCTAACGGTATGATTCTTACCTCTGGCCCTACTGGTTCTGGTAAATCTACTACCCTATATGCCCTGATTCAAGAAATTAAGTCCGACGAAATTAACATCGTCACCATGGAAGACCCAGTTGAGTATAAAATGGACGGCATTAACCAAATCCAAGTTAACGTGGATGCTGGGCTAACCTTTGCTGCGGGGTTGCGCTCAATCTTGCGTCAGGACCCAGACGCCGTCATGGTGGGTGAAATTCGTGATGGCGAAACGGCTTCTCTTGCTGTCCAAGCCGCGCTTACCGGCCACTTAGTTTTTAGCACTCTTCATACCAACTCTGCGGCTGGTATTTTGCCACGTCTTCTCGATATGGGCATTGAGCCGTTTCTACTCGCCTCCACTTTGAACGTAGTTATTGGGCAGCGCTTGGTGCGTCGCGTCACCGAAAAACACGAACTCTACAAATCTTCCGAAATTGAAACTAAAAGTATTAACGAAATCGTTGGCCCACATTTGCCCAAAGAGCAATCCGAAGTTGCTGCCATCAGCGAAGACCTTGGCTATCCCGGTTTGCCCGTTAGGAACGATGATTACTATATGCTAGCGCGTGGCATGGACACCAAAGAAACCCCAGGCGGTTACAAAGGTCGTGCCGGTCTTTACGAAACCATCGAAGTAGACGAAGACATCCAAAAACTTATCGTCAGCCACTCCACTTCAGCTGAAATTATGCGGCTCGCTCGTGAAAAGGGCACCATTACCATGCGCGAAGACGGCATTTTGAAGGCTCTCTCTGGCATTACCACCATCGATGAGGTCAACCGTGTCGCATCAGATATTACATAGCATAAACATTATGATATAATAATAAATATGGAAAGTGGGAAAATGAATTCGGTAAAAATAGAAACATTGCTTGAAGAATGTGTCCGTCGCAAAGCCTCAGACCTTCACATACAATATGGCATACCGCCAATTTTGCGTATTGACGGCGCTCTCGTTGCTATTCCTAATATTCCAGCCTTAGACGAAGCTACTATCAAGGAACTGATTTTCGCCACGATGGACGAAGACCAGCAAAAGATTTTCTTGAAAGACAAAGAGTTCGACTACTCCTTTTCCTTTGGTGATGTAGCACGTTTTCGTGTTAACGCCTTTCATGAACGTGGCAAAATGGCCGCCGCTTTCCGTCTTATTCCTAATGCCATTGTCCCGCTCGCCGACCTTGGCATGCCACCTGTCGTAGAAACATTTTCGGACTTTCCACGAGGTCTAGTCTTAGTTACTGGCCCTACTGGTTCTGGTAAGTCTACCACTCTTGCCGCCCTCATTGATAAAATCAACCGCGAAAAATCCGTCCATATTCTCACCATTGAGGACCCAATCGAGTTTACCCACAAATCTCAGCGTTCCGTGATTGTTCAGCGCGAGGTTCATTACGATACCTTCAGCTTTGCCGCTGCTTTGCGTAGCGCCCTTCGTCAGGACCCAGATGTAGTATTGATTGGCGAGATGCGCGATCTCGAAACCATCCAGGCTGCCATTACCATTGCCGAAACTGGCCACTTAGTGTTCGGTACACTTCATACCAACTCCGCCGCCCAGTCTATCGACCGCATCATCGACGTTTTCCCAGCCCACCAGCAGCCTCAAGTTCGCGCCCAGCTTGCTAATATGCTTATGGCTATCTGCTCACAGCGCCTTGTGCCTGCCGTTGGCGGTGGTCGCGTTTGTGCCGCAGAGATTATGATTGCTAACTCTGCCGTCCGCGCCCTCATTCGCGAAGGTAAAACTTTCCAGCTTGATACCGCTATTCAGACCGGCGCCGATCAAGGTATGCAAACCATGGATCGCACCCTCGCCAAACTCGTTCAGACTGGCGTTATTACCTATGATTCCGCACGCGAATATGCCGTAGACATCAACGAACTTAATCGCTATGTAAAGGGCTAAAATGAAGCGCTTTAATTACAAAGCTAGAGACAAAGCCACTGGTAAAAAAATCAAAGGCAGCATCCAGGCTGATACAGAGCAATCTGCCGGTCGTCTCTTAGTGGAGCAAGGTTATATCCCCGAAACCATCGTAGAAGAAGGCGCCGCAAACCCTCTTATCCATCTCAAAGGCCGCATCAAGGCCAAAGATCGCATCACCTTCACGCGTCAGCTAGCCACTCTTATTGGCGCCGGCCTTCCGCTCGCCGCTTCGCTTCATACTGTCGTCGAGCAAACCGAAGAGCGTGGCATGAAGGAAGTCGCCGAGGAAATTATCGCCGCCGTAGAGTCCGGTAAAAGTCTTTATGAGGCCTTCTCTCAGCACCCCAAGATTTTTAACGGTGTCTACCTTGCGCTTATTAAAGCTGGTGAGATGTCCGGCACTCTCGACATCGCCCTCAAGCGGCTCGCCGACCAAGAAGAGAAGGACGCCGCCATGATGAGCAAAATCAAAGGCGCCCTTGTTTACCCAGCCATCATTTTTGTTGTAATTATTGCCGTGCTAGCCTTCATGATGATTATGGTCGTCCCCCAGGTCGCTCAGCTCTACGCCGACATGGGCGAGGAACTGCCAGCTATGACCAAGTTCTTAGTAGGTATCACCGACTTTTTCGGCCAATTTTGGTGGCTGATTTTCATCATTGTCTTTGGCGTCGTGGGCGGCTCTATCTATGCCGTCAAAAACACCAAGACTGGCCGCTATGTTATGGACAATTTCAAGCTCCATGCTCCTATTTTTGGCAAAATGTTTCTAAAACTTTATGTTTCACGCTTTGCCCGCACCGCCGAAATGATGCTTGCTACTGGTGTCCCAGTTATAGACTCTATCACCATCTCGATTGACGCAATCAGCAACAAAGTTGTCGAGAAAGAATACGAAAAAGCCCTAGAGATGATTAAATCTGGCCGCCCGCTCGGGGAATCACTGCAGGGTCTAAATTATATGTTGCCACTCGTCTACCAAATGTCTGCCATCGGCGAAGAGTCCGGTAAGATTGACGAAATGCTGGGCAAGGCTGCCGGTGTCTATGAGGGGGAACTAGAGAATCAAATTGCCAACATTTCTACGATGATTGAGCCAATTCTTATGGTTGTCATGGCTGGGATGATTGGCGTGGTCATTGGTGGTACTCTGCTTCCAATCTACTCGCTTGTGAATTCTGTCTCAGCTTAGCATAAACGTATTGAAAAATAATTTATTTTGCGCTATTATTAAAATAAGCATTAAACTAGAAAGGTTTTATTTATGGCTCAAAACAATATCAACTCTAAAAAAGGCTTCACGATTATCGAAGTCGTGCTCGTGCTTGCTGTGGCCGGCCTCATCGTCATGATGGTCTTCCTTGGCTACCCAGCCTTGCGTCGTTCTCAAAATGATACCCAGCGCCGCGATCAGCTCGCCGCTCTGGTTACCCAAATCACCCAGTATCAGGCTAACAACCGCAATCGCTTGCCAGACAGTAATGCGGCCACTGTTACCCCTAACCCCGATGATGGTCAGATTGACTCCACTGTAGATAATGGTTGGGCTAATTTCTATAGAAACTACCTCTTGGCCGGTGGCGATATCTTTGAAGATCCAAATGGCGTACCTTATTCGCTAGAAGTAATTACCTGTGACGTTACATCCCAAGCCAATGGCGCAGAATGTAAAACTCAACGGATGAACTCCACCTTCGAAGAACAGGATTACAAAATACTTATCACCTACCACTCCACCTGTGATGGCGAAAAAATCATCTACAATACTGGCGCCCGCAAACTCAGCGTAGCCTACAAGTTAGAGGGTGGCGGTACCTTCTGCCAGGCTAACTAATCAGCCCATAAAGCCTTTCAACAAAATACCTAGCCACAGGCTAGGTATTTTCTAGTAGTTTTAATCTTATGAGTTATAGCAGTATTGCCCAGCTCGTTCTAGCTTATAGGTTACTGCCACTTTTCTGATATTAGCATTCCTTACTGCTGTATCCCCATCGCAACTTGCACCAATTGCTACATAGATTTTGTGGTCTAGTTCGGTCAGTGTGCTAATATCAGCAAGTGCGCCGTTGTTGCAAGGCTGCCCTAGGCCTAAATCATTTGTTTTTGCGCAGTTTGTTACATACAGTTCATAATGCGTACCATCTGGGTCGACAAAATCCGTTGTCCCCAAGTAATCTCTATAAAAGCCCGCCCAGCTAGTATCATTAAAATTGATACCTTCGCTATTAGATGTTAAGTCATCGCCAGCAAACGAGACTTCCACCCCCTGCCCACCAACACCAAGCCGGTTCGCATCGGTGCCAGCGTTGCCGGGCAACGCTCCACGGTTATTGTTTGTCTGAAAGTTTTTCAGTGTAGTGACGAACTTCATCATATCTTCGCGTCGTGCCGCATCTCGCTCGCTCGCCCACAACCCAGGCAGCGCAATAAAGGCCGCCGCAAAAATCAGCCCCGCTACACCTATCACCAATGTTACTTCCACTAGGGTAAAACCATTCTTCTTCATAGTATTAGTATAAGCTGTTTTCTGTAAAATATCAATCTACTTGTGGTAAAATTAAGCCATGGAGATTGCGTTTTATATCTTACTGTTTGTCCTTGGCGCTGCGTTAGGGTCCTTTTTGTGCTGTCAGGCTCGGCGTTTACATCGCCACGTTATTAACCAGCCCCCTCTCGGCCGACGCTCCGTCTGTCTGCATTGCAAAAAAACACTCCGTTGGTATGAAAATCTCCCTATTATTTCTTGGCTAGTGCAAAAAGGGAAATGTCGCCACTGTCATCATCCCATCGGCAGCGCTGAACTTATCGCGGAGCTCGCCACGGCCGTCGCCCTACTCTGCCTTGGTGTTGCTTTTGTCCATGCCCCCGCCAGCATAATACCCACCATTTCTCCCAGCATAGGCTCTGCCACCTTCGGTATTTTTGCTCCCTACGCTGTTTTTCCAGACTTTACCATCATCAACTGGGTCATCTTCGTAGCCACCACCATCTTTACCTTATCACTTATTTTTCTTGCTATCTACGATGGGCTCTACGGGGAATTACCATTAGCGGTATTGATTTTTTCGTCAATTTGTGCTATACTAATAGTAATCCTGCGATTATGGAGTTTATTTTCCGTTTCCCAGTTTTCTTTAGAGTTAGTCCTAAATAGCCTTGCTGCCGCCCTGCTCTTTGGCGGGTTATACCTTGCTCTCTACCTCATCTCAAAAGGCAAATGGGTCGGCGATGGCGACTGGATATTGGCTGGCGCTATCGGCCTAGCTCTTGGCACTCCTTTTGCCGCCCTCGTCGCACTTTTTGTGTCTAATCTCGCCGCTACTCTTGTTATGGCGCCCATAGTCAGGCATCGCGGCTCTCACCAGATTTACTTTGGCCCCTTTTTAGTGGTTGGCTATATCGTCGCAATGGCAATTGTGCTATAATATAAGCATGAGCATAAAGCATGGTGATACGCTAATTGAAGTAGCAATTGCTATTGCTATTTTTTCGCTCGTCGCCATCGGCGTAGTTTCGGTAGTGAATGGCAGCACTTCCGCAGCGCAGTCCGCGCTCGAGGTCACCGTCAGCCGTGAAGAAATCGACGCCCAGGCCGAAGCCCTACGTTTTATCCATACTTCTTACATCACTGGCGGCAATTCCAATGCCGTAGGGAACGATAAATACAAGATTCTTTGGGAAGCCATTAAGGCTCGCGCTATTGGTAGCGGCAATTATCTTGAACCTGCTCTTGAATACAACCCTACCACCTGCGCAGAGCTATACGATACCAGTAATAGCCCCAACTACGTTATGGACAAAGCCTTCGTCATAGATGCCCACAGCCTAGGTAGTAACGTCACGCTCACAAGTTCTACAGACCGCACCAACTTTGTAAACAGTGTAGTTGTTGGGGCTACTGATACTAAGTTTCGGCAGTCGGCCACCTACCCACGCCTACTTTATGGTGCAGACAATAACACTCTACTAGACAATAGTACTACCACTGACGCCTTGCAGTTTGCTGAGGGTATTTTTATCGTCGCCATTAAAGACCAAGACACCACTATTATCGTAGATAGCAACAACGTAGCACACCAAGAGGCCGCCTTTTATGATTTTTACATCCGCACTTGCTGGTTTACTCCGGGCGCAGATCGTCCTTCTACAGTTTCTACAGTCGTTCGCCTTCAAGACCCAGACACCATTAGTTATGATGGCGGTGGTTCTGGCTCTGACATTGCTAATAGCCACACCATCACGTTCGCAAAAAATGACGGCACAGGTGTAGTAGTTTCCATGAGAGTCAGTGCCGACAGGCCAGTTACCCCGCCTAACTTTACGCGCAGCGGCTATGTGATTTCTGGTTGGCAAGTGCATGGTACTAGCACTATAGTATCAGCCAATACCGCCATCAGGATGCCGGATTACGACGTACAATACGATGCTGTTTGGACGGAGGCCGTCACCATCAGTTTTAATGCCAATGGTGGTACTGGTACTATGTTGCCGGTCAGTGTAGCCAAAGGCACTACGGCCGGGCCATTTGCCAGCGGCTTTACGCGTGCCGGATATCAGTTTACTGGATGGGGAAGGAATCGTACTAGCGGCGTAGATTATTCATCAACCAGGTCCTTTACCGCAAACAACAATCTCACCCTCTATGCTATTTGGCAGCCAGTCGAAGTTGCAAAAACTTACACGATTTACTTTAATGCCAACGGTGGCACCGGTAATATTCCACCCATTACCGCCACTGCTGGTTCCATGGTAGGGCCATTTTCGAGTGGTTTTACCCGTGCTGGTTACCAGCTTGCCGGCTGGAGTACTAGTCGTACTGGTAGTGTGACATATGGCATAAACAGCTCCTTTACCGTCACCAGAGACAGAACTCTCTACGCCGTCTGGAAGGAAGAAGTCTCTACCTTTGACCTTACTATAACGCTCTCTTGGTATGGTGGCATAGATCTTGACTCGTACTTTGTAGGTGACGGATTTACGGCATACTATGGCACCCACAATAACCCGGTCAAGAGCGGGGACACCTTAGTTACGCACAGCGGAGACATAACAGGGTCTAATGGTGCGAACCAAGAGATTACTACCGCTACGAATCTGCGCTCGGATCAGACGTATTATTACTACGTCAAAGATTACACTAATCGCTATAACGGCTATTTTGGTTCCAGTGATGCTACGGTTACCGTTAACGGCAACACCTTTACCATTAATAATGGGAACCGCGGGAACGGTCCTTATTGGAATGTTTTCGTCATCAAAAACGGTCAAGTCACTAAGGTTGATACTGTCACTCAGTCACCAAAAACCGACTACTAGCTACTTTGTTTCACTATGAAACTTCTCATGCACTTCGCGCAAATGCGCGTCGGTGACGTGCGTGTAGATTTGTGTCGTAGAAATATCCGCATGCCCCAGCATAGATTGCACCGACCTAATATCGGCGCCGTTCATCAATAGATCCGTCGCAAACGAATGTCTCAGTGTGTGTGGCGACACGTGCTTGGTAATGCCAGCTAGCCGCGCATACTTTTCTACAATTCTTTCTACGCTACGCGCCGTAATTCGGCGATAATTTCCACTCTGATCCACTGCCTGCAGATTACGGGAATTATTGAGGAACAGCGCCGGCAGGGAATCGGTGCGTGCATCCAAATAATCGCGCACCCTGTCCGCGCAGGCTTCCGAAATAAAAATCGGACGGTCCTTAGAGCCTTTACCGCGCACCATAAATTCGCGTCGTTCCAAATTGATCGAATCGCGATTAAGCCCCACTAGCTCACTTACCCGTAGCCCACCCGAATATAATAGCTCTATAATTGCTCGGTCCCTGAGACCCGACTCGGTGGAAAGGTCAATCTCTTCTAGCATATCTTCCACCTCGTCAAAATGCAAGAAAGTCACCTGCTTCCGCACTACTTTTGGCAAATCTATTAGCGACGGGTCCAGCGATTTGATCTCTCGCCGCGCTAGATATTTCATAAAACCTCTCAGCGCAATCAAGTGATACGCCTGCGTAATCACCTTCAAATCTTCGCCACCATTCTCCGAGCCATACCGGTTTAGCTTTAAACGATATTTTCTGAGCACCTCACGGTCTATTTCGCCAGCCTTCACATCGTCTTTATTTAAGATTTCTTGCGTAATTTCATAAAATCGTTCCAAGTACAACCTGTAGTTTTCTACGGTTTTTTTACTGCGCCCCGCCTCAATCTCTAGATGCTCCAAAAAATCTTCGATTAGCTCGCTGATGTCCATACTAGTATTATATCATTAGTTGCAGAACTTATACGCGTCGCGGATAATCATTACTTCTTCGTTGGTTGGCTCCACATACACTGGCACCGTAGAATCCTCGGCCGTAATAACGCCACTCGTGATTTCTTTGAAACTTGCGATCGCATTATTCACGTCGCGATTAATCTTAATTCCAAGTGGTGCTAGCCCCTCAATGATAGACTCGCGGGTCTCCGCTCCATTTTCCAGTACACCAGCCGTAAACACGATAGCATCTACCTTGCCACCAAGCTCCAAATAATACTCGGCGATGTAGCGGTTAATTCGGTCTACATACATATCAAGCGCTAGGCGAGCGTTTTCGTTGCCATCCTCAATCGCTTTTTCTACGTCACGGTTGTCGTTGAAACCACACACCCCAAGGAGCCCAGATTTCTTATTTAATGCATTGTCAATCTCATCGTAAGTCATCCCAGCTTCATCAATCATATATTTAATGATAGAAGGATCAATTGACCCAGACCTCGTGCCCATCATTAAACCGTCTAGCGGTGTTAAGCCCATCGTGGTGTCATAGCTTTTGCCGTCTTTTACTGCCGTAATTGATGCTCCAGACCCCACATGACACACAATTAAATTGATTTTTTCTTTACCGAGTTTCTTTTGCATTGTTTCGGTAATGTACTTGTGGCTCGTGCCATGGAAACCGTATTTTCTTACGCCATATTTTTCGTACCATTCCATTGGCACTGGATACATATACTGGATTTTTGGAATCGTCTGATGAAAAGCCGTATCAAATACTGCAACTTGTACTGCCTCTGGTAATGCCTTTTGCATTGCTTTAATGCCGGCAATATTGCCAGGGTGATGCAAAGGAGCAAACTTTGTAAACTCTTTAATATCCTTCATCACTTCGTCAGTTATCACTACTGAATCTGCATATTTTTCACCGCCATGTACCACACGGTGCCCCACACCACGAATTTCTGACAAATCTTTCACTGCGCCGTAATTCACTAATTCTTCAAGCATGATTTTTACGGCCGCACTATGGTCTGCAATCTCCTTCGCGACCTCAGTCTTTTTGCCTTCAAACTTAATCGTATAAAAACTATCTGCCGCCCCAATCTTTTCTACGTACCCACCAATAATAGATATTTCTGCCGGCATATCATAAAGCTGAAACTTCAAAGATGATGAACCTGCATTCACGCACAATACTTTCATTTTTTCTCCTTCATATTTTCATTCATTATATCACAAACCTTAACCTATCAGTTAATTTTGCGTCTAGAGGACTTTTTCCAAAAACTCTTTCACTCGTTCAGTTTTAGGATGTTCAAAAAACTCTTTTGGCGTCCCTTCTTCAATAATCTGACCCTTGTCTACAAAAACAATTCTTGTTGCGATTTCCTTAGCAAAACTCATTTCATGAGTCACGATCATAATTGTCATGCCGTTATCTGCCAACTCGCGAATCAGCGAAAGTACGTCGCCAATCGCCTCAGGGTCCAACGCCGAAGTTGGCTCATCAAACAATAGCACTTCCGGTGAAAGCATCATCGCACGAATAATCGCAATTCTTTGCTTTTGCCCGCCAGATAAACTAGCGGGGAAGGCACTAGCTTTATCTAGCAGACCAATATGCGTTAGCAGCTCTTTGGCGCGCTTTTCTGCCGCATCGCGTTTCATCACTCTTAATTTAACCGGCGCTAAAGTTAAGTTTTCCATTACGGTTAAATTATTGATGAGATTAAAATGTTGAAACACCATCCCCATATTGCGCCGAATTTTGCGAATGTTGCGATCGGTCACGAGTGTGCCGTCAAAATATATTTCTCCCGCTGTGGGCTCTTCTAACCGGTTAAGACAACGGAGAAAAGTAGACTTGCCAGACCCGGATGGCCCCAGTACCACCACCCGCTCACCTTCCTTTAATTCAAAATCAATTCCGCGCAAAACCTTATTTTTACCATAGGTTTTACGCAATCCTTTTACTACCAAATCTGTACCGTTTTCCATTAGTCCTCCGCCCTCAAATCGCTTTTTCTTAAACCTTTTTCAATTCGTTTCACAATAAACGTAATTAGATAAATTGTCGCAAGGTAAAATAGCGCCGCCGTAAACATCGGCACAATGTAACTTGCCATATTTTGCCCAGAACCAATGTCCTTAGCTGCCATATTAAGGTCGTACATCCCCACCATGCTTACGATAGCAGTCTCTTTAATTACAGTAATAATCTCGTTGCCCATGGCCGGAATAATGTTTTTAATGGCCTGCGGCGCTACGATTCTCAAAAAAATCGTTACGCGCGAAAGCCCTAGCGCCATACCTGCTTCAGTCTGGCCATTATCTACCGATAATATCCCGCCTCGTATTACTTCTGCCGTATAGGCCGCTGAGTTTAAGCCAAACGCTACAATCGCCGTGATGATGCTCGGAAAACCGCGTATAGCAAAGATAATAAAGAACATAATAAACAGTTGTAGTGCCATTGGCGTGCCACGCACTATCGTAGTGTAAACTCTGCAAATCATTTTTGGTAGCGCCATCCACTTTGACGGCTTTGCTATATCTACCAAAGCAATTAAAGTCCCCAGCGCAATACCAATCAAAATCGCAAAATAAGACACTTGTAAAGTTAACAAAAAACCGTGCAACAAAGAATCGATATATTCTGGCGTACTAAAAAGTTCTACTACTTTTGAGAAAAAATCACTCATTGATAAACCCCATATATTTTAATACTAATTTGTCAATTTCGGTTTGGCCGTTTTCATCTTCGGTTAGCATTTCGCCAAGCACCTCATTAAAGGCTTCTAGTAGTTCGGTGCGCTCTTTGTTTACTGCGATTGCGTAAGATTCCTCCACTGGATAATCTTCTGCTCGCGTCGCCCCAGAATAATAAAGTGGCAGCGCGTCTAAATCTGGATTTTTCTCCACAATAAACTTCGCCGCTAGCTCGTCCGCAATCGCAAAATCTATAATGTGTGCATTGATTGCATCTGCTGCCAACTGGTGCGAATCAATGCCTTTTATTGTAGTGCCAGTGCCAGCTAGTACACCGTTTTCAATTTCGTCATCGGCGAACAAATATCCTGTGCTACCTACTTGCGAGCCAAGCGTTGCGCCTGCCAAGGCCTCCCACACTACATGGTCGTCTCTTAAAGATGGCGGAAAATTACGATTAAAAATCACATATTGTACAGAAGTATAATAGGGAATCGTAAAGTTTACTTTTTCTTCGCGTGCCGGCGTTACAGTGAGACCAGCCGCGCCCGCATCGGCAATTAGACCGGCCTCTACATTATCAATTATCACGTCAAACTCTACATTTTTAATTTGGATTGTTTTGTTTAATTTTTCTGCCACGCGGTTGACAATCTCTACGTCCACCCCCACGATTTGCCTATTATCGTAGAACTCAAATGGCGCAAAAAAAGCGTTCGTCTCCACCACATAGTCAGTTTGACTATCCCCCTGGATAGAAAAGAATACGCTTGCACCCATTACCGCGGTCGTTGCTATAAAAAGCACCGACCATAATATACTTTTAACCTTTACCATAATCCCATTATAACATACATATTATAAAAATGGTGACCCCGGTGCTTGGTGATCACGGTACTTGGTGACCCCGGTGCGAGTCGAACGCACAACCTTTTCCTTAGGACGGAACTGCTCTATCCATTGAGCTACGGAGCCAAATACATAAACATATATTATTATATGGTATAATTATTATACCATGAAATTGTTTCATAAGAAAGACGATAAGAAGACTGAACAACAAAAAGTCGACGAACGTCGCGAAGAAGTCTTGGCGCGTGGTCGCCAATTCAAATATCCATTGCAATGGACCAAACATCGCATTGTCATCAACACAATTCTAATTGCAACTCTTTCCATTACTATCCTCATCAATAGTGGTTATCTCGCTCTCTACCAATTCGGCGAAACTTCTGAAATGCTTTTCCGCGTCACCAAAATTCTCCACAATCCAGCCGCTATCATAGATAATGAACCTGTTTTATTTTCCGACTACCTCATGTTCTATCGCAGCAGCATGACTTCAATTGAGCGTCAGTCTGGCCAAGTTGATAACGAAAGCAATATTGATAACTTGCGTCTTCAGTATAAACGTGCCGCGCTCGATGAAGCCGAAGAATACACCTATGCTCTTAAACTTGCCAAAGAATACGGCATCGTTGTTACTCAGGCCGAAATCGACGCCGAATTTGACCGCCATCGCAATATTGGCGGCATCGAGCGCAGCGTAGAAAGTTTTGTTAAAATTATTCAAGAAAATTTCGGTCTTGATCGCAGCGAATATAATCGTTTGCTAGAACTTACTCTCATCAAAGCCAAAGTAGAGGCCGAAATCGATAATACTGCCAGCCAAACCGCAAACAAAGTTGAGACGCTCTTGGCTGCAAACGGCGGCGACTATGCCGCTACTGCTTCGGCACTGGGCGCTAGCGTCAAGTACGAGGAAACCGGCGGTATGGTTAGCAACCAAAACATCGATGGCGGCCGCGCCTCTACTGCGGCCAAGCTGGAGCCGGGTGAGCAATCGGGACGTTTTGTTTCCATGAACGGCGACGGTTACTATTTTGTTAAACTCATCAAAAAAACCGACACCGAAGTCAACTTTATCTCAATCAAAGTTCCGTTCACCGAGTTTAGCAACCGCATTTCAACGCTCCGAGAATCTAATCAGATTACCGAGTTTGTCAACATTACCGACCATTAGCACCAACGTCTATCCTTGTGTTTCGTTTACGCTCATGCTAAAATAACAAAAAGGGAATTAAACAAATATGGGCGTCAAACGTTTTATTGTATTTGCGGGCATCTGCCTAGCTGGTAGTTTAGCCTTCGTCTTTTTGCGCTCGTCTCCTCGCCCTCAAACTTTTGCTTTACCAGAAACCATCCAGGCGGCCACAGAACTCATTGATATCGACACTCTGTCAGAAGATTATATGACCTCATATTTTTCTGACGTTCTGAGTATGAGTGATAGTCACCAGCCAGGGCTTATCGTCACCAGTGAATCTTACCCAGCTGACACTTACGGCGCCACCAAAGTTATTTCTGCCCCCAATCATCAATATTTTCTCTACTTTGAGTCAGATCAAGCCAAAGAAGTTGCTGCCCGTGCGCTCGCCGATACTTCAGTTGCCGTAGAGGAAGACATCGCGCTCGAAATTACCGATACCACCTATAATTCATGGGGAATTGCAGATATGGGGCTGGATTCGGCCGCCGAGTATTTTGCCGATCAGACCGCCCCAGAAATTACCGTAGCAATTATTGATACGGGTCTCGACGTGGGTCTATTTGAGGCAAATTTCACCGACCGTCTTGCAGGATCCTATAATTTATATGATCAATATATGCATGATGGTGAAGGACATGGTACGCATATCGCCGGCACAATCGCCGAAGGTACACCGTCGAACGTTAAGATTCTTCCAGTCAAAGCCGCAGATAGTCGTAATATGAATTTAAGCGTTATCATCACTGCTATCAATTACGTCAATTATTATCATGCCGCCGATGTGATCAATATGAGTTTTGGTGTTAGCTACAATAATGGCTACGCGCTTTTGTCCCTCTATGCAGCCATTCAAGCCGCCACCAACAATAACATTATCTGTGTGGCTGCCGCTGGCAATGATGGTGGCGACGCCGACACCTTTTTCCCAGCCGCCTATCCCAACACTATTTCGGTGGCCGCTGTTGATTCCGCTCATAACAGGGCTAGCTTCTCCAACTATGGTTCTACTGTTACTTTTGCTGCCCCTGGAGTTGGCATTAAGAGCATCAATAAGACCCTCAACGGCACCTCTATGGCTACACCGCACATTGCCGCCGCCGCCGCAGTTCTAAAAAGCACTAATCCTGCGCTTAGCACCCCAGCCGTTACCGCAATACTAAAAGAGCATGCTATTGACCTTGGCGACGAAGGATATGATCAATATTACGGCTATGGTTACATTGATCTTTCTGACTATGCAACTTTTGCAAATCGTGTCGTAGATTCTGATTCGTCAGATTTCCGCGTCACAGAAGTCATTGTCAATCCTGTTTTTGGCAACATTACCAATCTCATGAACACCGCGGTAGAGATTACGCATGAAAATGGTACTATAGACTCGCTTACTCTTAGTGATTTGGATGGCTTAGAAATTACCGGTTATGATGCCTTTAGTGCTGGCGAGCAGCAAGTGGTGCTCAGTTGGCAGGGGCACACCACCGAAATCACCGTAGATAATGGCACCGATGGCGGTAACTACAGCGCCTATACTTTTTGGCAAGTTAGCGACACCGAATATGGTATCTCAGCCATCGCCGGTGGTCAGACTTTGCCCCACAAAATCTATCTACCAGCTACAATCAATGACGTCCCAGTGGTATCTCTTGGCAACTACGCTCACCAGCCTGGGGTATTCACTGGCGGCAACACCAATGTCACACATCTCGTATTGCCAGATACACTTCGCGAAATTGGTACCTACGCTTTTGCTAGTGATCCTACAATTGTGTCTGTTCAGGGCGGTGCAGCGGAAGGCCTTACTATTGGCAACCGGGCTTTCTATCTAGCTCGCAACCTCACCGAGTTTACCCCCATCATTAAAAGTCTTGGTGCTGTTGCTTTTGCGGGCGCCAGCAATCTCAAATCCGCCACTCTCTCTGACGAACTCACTACGTTGCCCAATAATGCTTTTGAAAGCTGTTATAATCTTACTGAACTTAATCTTCCTCAAAATCTCACTACTATCGGCGCCTATGCCTTGTATAAAACTAGAATCTCATCAATTTCTTTGCCTAAAACCCTCGCCAGTATCGGTGTACAGGCTTTCTATGGTATGCCGGCCCTTGAATATATCTACATTGACCCAGAAAACACCATCTATACTAGCGACGGCCCCAATGCGAATGCTATCATTGAGATTTCCTCCAACACACTTTTGGTGGGTTCCGGCCACACCATCATTCCAGATTACGTTACCAAAATTGCCGACAACGCTTTTATTGGCAACCAAACCCTTACCACGCTCGCTACCAACCAAGTAACCTCGCTCGGCGTTAACCTGTTTAATGAGTGCACCAATTTCACTTCTCTTGAGATAAACAACATAGATTTGCTAACTACTGGCAATCTAAGCGGTAGGTTTAAAGGGGCCGCTACTGCAGCTATCCCCAACCTAGCTGTTTATATCTCTACCATGCCGGAAGACACTAGCTTCCTTGACACTCTAAGTTCAGAGGGAATTAAAGCTGTCATCGTCACCACTCCAGCCGCCATCAACATTTCTGCTGACACCGAATATCTTGCCTACGAGCAAGTCAAGAATCTCACCATTGATATTGAATACTCGGGTCGCATCGTCCCACCATACACCCTCGCCGAAACCATTACAGACTATGAAATTATTTACGAACACGGCGATGCCTTCACGGCGGGCGATACTAGCTTTACAGTGCGCGCCACCACGCAATACGGCTACACCTTTACCCAATCTGTTGCGGTGACGGTAGAGGATTGTTTCGACGAGAACCTAAACATTAAGAATCAACAGTTCATTCTATCATTCGGCAGCACATTCTCAGATTTGCTAGAACACATTAGTTTTGACGCTAGTATCATATCGCACCATGATTCAGCAGGCGATGCTATCGATTCTGATCAACTCAAAACCGGCGACAAACTTCGTATTGCCGTTGATCCAAATCGCACCATAGAATACGACCTTGCCGTGCGTGGCGATGTTGATGGCAATGGGCAGATCGGAATCATAGATTACATTCGCATTAAGAAAGACATTATGGCCCTTGAGACTCTCGCCGGTGTTTATCGCGAAGCCGCCGATATGAACGACAACCAAACCATAGACATCATAGATTACATTCGAATCAAAAAAATTATTATGGAGAATAACTAATGAAGAAACTCATCAAAACTATATTTATCGCCGCCCTAATGGTATTGTTTATGCCGCACAAAACTTTTGCCGCAGGTGGCTTTAATCTGTCTGCCAGTAGCATTACTATGCACCCTGGCGAATCTACCACTCTTATGATTACTGCGGATAATTCTGCCGGCAAGATCAATATCGCCTCGTCGGACCCTTCCGTAGTTTCCATAAACCCCAGTGTTATTTTCCTAGACCTTAATTCCGAACCCATTACTCTTTCGGCTAACGCGCTAGGCTCGGTTACTATTTCTGTTGAAGCCTCGTCGAATTTTGCCACCTACGATGAGGAAGTTTTGGCTGGCGTCACTAAGACCGTCACCGTAAATGTAGTGGAGCTTCCGCCTGCCCCCACTCCATCCACGCCGACTGCCCCAGTTAACGCGTCTACTAATACAAACCCAGAAGCATCGCTGGAGTCAAAAACTGATTCAGCGGTGGACACAGAGACAGTCATGCCAATCTCTACGGATGGTACTCAGGAATCAGTCTCGCTAGAAAACAGCTCATCCTACGAGGCTTCACCTTCTACCAATTCCATTGCAATAGATCCGCTCCCAGTCGTTTCTATCATTGCGATAGTCGAAGGCTGCGCGCTCGCCATCATCGCTGTCCTTCATTTTTCCCACCGCTCCTAAGGACTAGAAAGACAATCATACCTACAATTCCCAGACATTCTATGATTGCAATAATCATAAAAACCGGCGTCTGCGATGGACATTCTACCATTTCGCACTCCGGACACCCTTCGTGAGTCGTTTCGCGTTTGAGCTTCATCGTATAGGTCTTTGACTCTATAGTTTCGTCTGCCTCATTAGGATCGTCCGATTGTTCGTTAGAAGATGGTTGTTCAATCCCGCTATCATTGTTCTGCGATGATGGGGCTGCGACGGGTGCCGGAGCAGGTGTAGTTGTAGGCTGAGGTGCGGGCGTGGGCTTTGGCACCTCGACAACATTAACCGAAATAGTTCGAGTCTGGCCACCAAGATTTTCTTCATCATAAGTGGCAAAATTCGACGAAGTCACAATAGATATGGTGGTCGAACCAATACTTCCAGCAGTTATTGTTACACTCTCAGAATTAAGATCTAGGAAAACCGCGCTAGTACTAACCGAAGCAATGCTTGGGTCGGATGACGAAATATTAACTCTCCCCGCAGCATTAGAAGCTGTCACGCTAAAAGAGGTTGATTCACCTGGGTGCAACGTGACGCCCGTTGTTGAAACGCTAAACCCACCCACAGCAAAGGCTTTAGTTGGGATAAAACTTACCATTAGTAATGCGCATATTAAATTTAATATTATTTTCTTCATGACTCAGCCTCCATAATTATTTTCTTTATTCTAATGTAATCTATGATATCTATTTCATTGTTATTGTTAACATCCGCAGCCTCATAGTATATGCCGAATAATTTTTCGGTATCCATGATATCTTTCTTGATGCGAATATAATCAATAATCCCGATCTCTCCATTGCCGTCCACGTCACCACGAATCACGATAGTATACTCTCGCTCGTAGGCACCAATGGTAATCTTTATCTTGTCGCCAGTTTTAGCGACGTCCGATTCAACGAGATGGCCATCCGCATCGCGATGCTCTATAGAGGCATCATCCGCATACACATTAACGCTACTTGCAATAGAGGCAAAACTACTACCCCATTCAGCAATGATATTGTCATCTTTGACTATTACGTCATCGTCAAAATCTTCAATGCCATAAATATAAACTTCATTGCTACCAGTCAAATCTACAAAATCAGGTTCCGTAACGAGATAGTAGACGGTATAATGTCCTACGTCGGTAAACTCCGGAAGGTCGTCTAGATCGTAGTTAACCCCATCGAGAGAATACTTAACGGTAACCGTCGTGGGCTCAAAGACTGGCGTAATAGTGTGGGCAAGCCCATCATACGTTCCAGTATAGTCTAACGAATCATTTTTAGCCGAAACTTGGATAGGTATGCTAATATCTTCAATAATTAAATAATTATCAAGGTCTGTTGGAGTAAATTTGGCCCAGGCAAACGTAGGCATTTCTATTATCATATTTTGTTTGTTCCACGAAAAACCTTCCGGAAGGGGAATATCACCAATGCGTTGGCCGTAGGTTGCCACTATATCTGTCGGAGCGGTATATGTAGGGGTGGCTTTTGCCACTTCAACATTCACAACCTGTTCGAAAGTATCACCAAATTGTGTAACACCGCGAATAGTAAAATACGTATCTCCAGCTCGGAATGAACCACCGTTTTGATACTCAACGGTATAATTTTTGATTTCCTGTCTTAAAGAATACGGATACGAGGCAAAAGAACTATGGTATTTAGCTTCCACGGATAAATTTTTTACTTGTTCAAATGCCATATATTCTTGATCTACAGAAATGCTAATAGAATAACCAGCAAGTGTTAATATGTAAGCACTTATTTTTTGCCGGGTCAAAATATTGACGTCAACTCCAGCAACAGTGCTAATATCATCAAAAATAATTAGGTCTGGTATGTTACCATATTCACTATTGCTAGTTGCAGATGAGAATCGGTCCTGCAGCATACTTGTTGAAGCCAAGGCGATATTCTCAATATGTAATTCATGAAGCGAAACACAGCCATGAAAAACCTGTTGGCCGAGATATTCAACATTATTTGTGTGTAGAGTTTTAATTTTTTGATTACCATAAAAAGCGTAGTCAGCAATGGAGACAACTGTGTCTGGAATAATGGTCTTACCGGAACCAAGTAAAATTGTGTTCGTGGCCGTTTCGATTAGAGCGTTGCTATTATCACGACTGTCATAAACTGTATTCTCAGGAGCAACAGAAATATTTTCTAAACCTGGAATGTCTTTGAGTGCATCAGTACCTAAAATCGCAAATGACGCTGGAAAGTCTAATCTATTCAAATTGGTTTCCGCCAGCGCATAGTCATCAATTTTCACAAGTGAAGACGGCAGATTAAGCGTTGTAAGATGTTCACAACCCTGAAATGCTGAAATTGGTATCGTTGTAATATCGTCGGCAAGAGCTACTTCTTCAATCGAAGCATTATAAAAGGCAGATTCTCCAATCGCAGAGATTTTTGGCTCAAATTCGGTTAAATTATAATCATCATAAAAAGCCTGCGCGCCTACAGAAATATATTCTGCACCACCAGTAACTGATTTTAATGTGTCAAGCTGATAAAAAGCCTTGGACTTAATTTCTCGGACAGTATTGGGCAATATGATATGTTCAGCATCATCATGCCAATAGAAAAACTCATCTTCGCCATTGCCTATAGCGACAACGGTCAACCCTTCAATCGTTTCGGGAATATATATTTTCTTGGGTGCATCACTGACATATGCAATAGCTATTTCTTGATCATTTAGTTTATTAGTATAGAAATGCCGTGCGTTACCACCCCACCTACCATTATTAACTATAACTTTTTTTGTAACATTGTTCCAAGTTAGTTGAATTTCTTGTTCACCCGCCACAAAAGCATCATAGCCAGACACCTCGAGACCATCTAGGTCGGCAAGTGTTGCTTCGTATGAAGCGCCAGCGGCATTAGTAATAAGAATTGGAATGTTCATTAGATTTGTGATGTTACCAAAACCAGCATCAATTTTTGAGGTGTCCGTTACTTCAAAATCTACCACCGTAGTTTTTTTGGCTGCTTCTGCTATGGCGGCAAAGTTAGACATGTCAATCAAACCATAGCCGTAATAATCATCGCGGCCTTCTGCCCCTAAATCTATAGCAGTGTTCTTTAATACGTCAATAGCCTGATTAATTATTAAATCTTTGTTAATACTTTTTAGAATAGCAACTGCACTAACGACGTGTGGCGTAGCCATTGAAGTTCCACTCATTGTGCCATTTATGCTTTGGATATCTACCCCCGGCGCAGTAAAAGTCACGGATGAACCATAATTGGAAAAATCTGCAAATTCATGATCGGAATTGACTGCGGAAACCGAAATAGTGTTGCTCCAAGCGGCAGGGTATGATGAATTTGCGGAAGAAGACTCATTACCGGCGGCAGCAACGCTAATAATCCCATTATCCGCTGCGGCCTGAATCGCTACAAATTCGGATTTTGAATTATAACTTGACCCAAAACTCATGTTGATTACGTCGGCTTTGTGATAATAATTGATATAGTTGATCGCAGTTATAATACTACTAGTACGAAAAGATCTTGAATTTGAAATCTTTACTGGGAATATTTTAACGTTTTCCGGTGTACCCTCAGCAATAGTTCCTGCGATGTGGGTACCATGACCGTTGCCATCGTGCATATAAGCATCATAAAGATTATAAGTTTCTTCAATCCGGCCATTAAAGCTCTCGTTGAATGTATCCAAATCGCAACCAGTGTCGATAATCGCAACCGTTACGTCATTGGCATTCTCTAAATCAATCGCAGCAACGGCCTGGTCAAGCCCCATATCTTCAATGCCCCAAGAATTGTAGGCGGAAAATTCAGAAACAGTGTCCGATTCGGCAAAGAGCACTGAATCTTCATTATCCAATCTGGCAAGCGCTTGGTCCCTTGCTTCTTTTGAATTGTAATAGAGAAAATATTGGTGGTTCGGAGCGGAGATTACTTCGTCCGCCCCAAAATCGTTTTCCAACGCCGTAAGGCTAGTCACAATAATAGTCTGATCGGTATCATATATATTATTTGCCACTGAAACTTCAGAAAAATAGCTCGTCATAAAACTTTCAGACAGCGTAGATATATCCGAGAGGGAATTAACAGTATCATCATCTAGTTCAGATATATCATTCGGCCTATTATGATATTGAAAAATAGATAAAGTTCCGACTATTACAAAACCTAATAGAATAAAACGGAACATTCGTTTCGAACCAATTTCCATAACTTTTTCTAGGCCCGAGATAACTTTGCGTGCTTTATTGTTTCTTCGTGATTGCATCATTCACCACCTCATTGACATCATCAACAATACTACTTGACGCACTGCGATAATCATCCATTGTATCCTGCGTTCTGCTAAAAGCGCCAAAAATCTGAACCAATACAAAGATGAATATAACCAAAAAGAAAACCATTCCAATGACCCAAAACGCTAAGTAACCTATACCAATACCCTTGGCAATTTTTAAGCCTTTTTTCGTTCCTGCTTTGACTTTTGCTTTACCTTCTTCGCTCGTTAACTTATTAATGCCACCAGTGATGCTCTCGCGTACTTTCTGTGCATTCTCAGAACCTATGATTGGCTCCTGGACGTGAGTTCTTTTTTGCTCGCCCTCAGGAACAAATTTATCGTCAACCCCTACATATTCATTAACTTTTGCCATATTGTACCTTTCTTTTTGATTATTCCAAAATTACGGCAGTGCCAGATGCCGCTACCATTATCATTCCGCTTCCGTTTTCTCCAACCGACATAGGTTCGTAGTCTATCTTTATGCCAATAATTGCATTGGCACCAATCTTTTGCGCACGCTCGCTCATTTCGGTTAATGCGTCAGCACGAGCATCAATCAGTTCCTGTTCGTATTCTTCGGATCTGCCACCCATAAAATTTGTTATGTTTGCTATGAAATCTTTGGTAAAATCAATTCCGTTTATGACTTCTCCAAAAACCACACCACGGTATTCTTTAATAGTTTTTCCCTCAATGCTGGGAGTAGTTGATAAAAGCATCCGCTCCTTTCTGTCGTGAATACGACTATTATAGTATTTACGGATGCCTCTAAAACCAAGTGGAACACCCGCTTTGGGTGTTCCATCACTCATTTTCTGCAGTAGGCAGTCGAGCCGACTGGAGCGGGTGCTCCACACGGGACTCGAGCATTTATCCACTTTGTCGGAGCAGACCTACATGCAAATATATGAATGATGGAACACTTTCATTATAACATTTTTAGCATAAAAAAGAAATAACCCACTTCGTATATCTTTTTGCATTGATACTATATCATAAAAATTAGGACAATAAATGCACTTCAGCCCAGCGTGTTCTTCTTATCTTGCATTTTTAATACTTTTATGATATAATAAAAAAGATAGCGTAAACCCCACCTATAGAACATTGAAAGGAGTTGATTAACGATGGCGAAAAAACACGTCTGGAGGGTCAAAAAGGAATACTTCCGTCAACTCAAAAACGGAAGCAAGAGTCTTGAAATTCGAGTAGGATACTCACAAATCAAGAAAGTGAGACAAGGAGACACTATTACTTTTGAGAACTACGGTAGGAACGAGTTCGATGTGCTGCGTGTCAGCGTGTACGACAGTTTTGAGAGGATGCTTGAAGTAGAGGGGGTAAAAAACGTACTTCCGGATATGACTTTCGATGGAGCACTCAGGACGCTCCGCGATATTTATCCGAAGGATAGGGAATCGCTCGGCGTTTATGTCTTTGAATTGAGACTTAAGACCAATGACGCCAAAAAGCCCACGCTTGAATTCCTGAAGGCATCTGACCTGCTGAAGGCGGGGCACAATAAGACTTTCTCAAAACTAATTGCAGAAAGTTATATGATTACGGATTGGATCTGTAAAGACTATCCGTTGCATTGCGACCATTTCTACAGTAAGTACGTTCCTGGTATCTTTGATGGAAAACGTGAGGTAATTTCTTGCTACGTTGATGGCAAAATTGCCGCTACGGCATTTCTCAAAAAAGACAATACGGAACTCAAAATCAGCACGCTCTACGTAAAGCCCGAGTATCAGAAACGAGGTATCGCTACGGCTTTAGTCGAAAGATGTTTTGAATGGCTCGGCACGACCAAGCCACTCCTTACTATTGCCGACTATAAACTCGACCAGTTTGCTACAATTATCAAAAAGTATGGCTGGGAAGAGACTCAAGTCCTTGATAGTGGCTACTACAATGACCATTCCAGAGAACACGTATTCAACGGAACCATCTAATCAGCAAAAGACGCTCCTGACGGAGCGTCTTTTTCATTGCCTGCAATTACAGTAATTTTAGTCTGATACCAAGTACCCCAAATTCTGCTTGCTTTTCTGGCGTATAAAACTCAGATAACACATCAAGTAATTCTTGTTTTGTCATAGACTTATCGGCAAGTATTGAAATGTCAAAATCTTCAAATAAATCATTAAATGAATTGTATCTAAGAAGTCCGATAACCTCTGCTGTGAATTTTTCATCCTCCGACTTAGCGAACTCGATTGTATCTCCGAGTTGAATTTGTTGACGCTTTTCATCAAAGAGACGAAGTTCAATTCGTTTTGTACCATCTTTAATGAAATCAAAGTATTTGGGTTGCAGGTTCATTTCGTGCGTTTTCATATTTACATTATATCATAGAAATAGTGGGAACAATCCTTACACGGCCCACATCAGCCACAGAAAGGTTTAATAGTGGCGCACTGGAAGACAAAAAGCAGGTTTTGTCGGTCTTAGGTTCGAACCGCTTCTGGGCAGATAAAAAACAGCCCAAATGAGGCCGAAATTCAACATTGGTGCGGGTAGAGGGAGTCGGACCCTCGTCTCATCCTTGGGAAGGATACATAATAGCCGTTATACGATACCCGCACTACCCCTATTATATCATATTTTTTCAAGATATGGTATAATATATGTATGGAAGAAATCAAGCAAAATCTACGTCAAGCTATCAATTCACTCTACGGTCTTGATTTTGCTCCCGAACTTACTCCGTCTCCGGCCAATATCGATGCAGATTATTCCACTAATGTCCCTTTGAAACTCGCAAAAGACTTACATAAAAATCCAATGAATATCGCAGAGGAGCTGTTAGAAGCTCTTGCGGACATTGTAACGAGCAGAGAACTACGAGCAGGCGAGTCTCGTAACGACGAGCACGACCAAAACGGCTCGCAAAATGTCTCAGTAACTCCTCCAGGCTTCTTGAATTTCAAGGTGGACGACAAATATCTTAATAAAAAACTAAATGATTTGTACACTAACTTTAGTGATAAGATAAAATCAAATGAGTTTAGTGGCAAGACGGTTATCTGCGAATTTAGCGACCCAAACCCGTTCAAAGTCTTGCACGTTGGGCATCTCTATACGTCCATTATGGGCGATTCTATCAGTCGCCTTTATGAGTATGCTGGTGCCAAAGTTATCCGCGCTAATTTTGGTGGCGATGTTGGCTTGCACGTTGCTAAGACCATGTATATCTTGCAGCAAAAAGATCCCACTACCTTGACTATTGACGATATTGGTAGATGCTACGTAGAAGGTACCGCCGCCTACGAAGATGATGACATCGCCAAGGCCGCAATCACCAAGCTAAACAAAGAAATCTACCGCATTAATGCCGAGGACATTCACGGCACTCCGCTCGCCGATCTATATTGGCAAGGTCGCGAACTCTCTTATCAGTATTTCAATGATTTCTATAAGTCTATCGGCGTCAAATTTGATAAGTATTATCCAGAGTCTACTGTGGCTGGCCTTGGTCTCGCTACCGTCAAAAGGGAACTATCCGCCGGCGTCTACGAGGAGTCTGACGGTGCAGTTATCTTTAATGGCGAAAAATACGGTCTTCACACCCGTGTCTTTATCAATCAGGAAGGCGTACCCACCTACGAAGCTAAGGATGTTGGTCTTATTCTTCAAAAAAACCAAGATTACCATTTTGACAAATCGGTAGTTATTACTGGCTCCGAGCAGCTAGAATATATGAAAGTTGTGCTAAAATCTGTTGAGCAATTTGCTCCAGAGCTTGTAGCCAAAACCACACATCTGACACATGGCCTCGTCAAACTACCTGGCAATGTTAAAATGTCGTCCAGAAAAGGCAACTTCCTTAAAGCTGTTGATGTTATCAATATGGTCAAAGACGCTCTAAGATCAGGATATAACTCAGAAGACGATACCGTATCGCTTGCCGCCACCAAATATGCTTTTCTCAAATACAAAATGGGTGGTAACATTATTTTTGACCCAGAAGAGTCCGTTAAAATGACCGGCAATTCCGGCCCGTATTTGTTGTATTCTGCCGTCCGTGCCAAGAAGATTCTGGCCAAGACTACTGATGATAGAGCCAGAACGAATGCAGCCCTAGGCGATGATGTTACTTATGTTGGCAACGCGTCCCGTTCTGAGCGAAACCTGGCAAAAAAACTTCTAGAATATAAAAACGTTTTAGATGAGGCGGTTTCTGAACTTGCCCCACATAAAGTTGCTACTTATCTTTACGAACTCGCTCAGGAGTTCAGTCGCTTTTACGAGAATTGCCCAGTTGTTGGCGTTCCCGAAGAGGAGCGGCGCATTCAACTTGTCCAAGTCTACCTAGACGTCATGACTCATGGCTTGAAGTTACTTGGTATTAACATCCCGGAGGAAATGTAATGAAACGTGCTAAACTTTTATGGATGGATTTAGAAATGACGGGGCTAGACCCAGAAAAAGACCGCATTGTGGAGGTGGCAGCCATTGCCACAGACTATCAGTTTAACGAAATTGCTCGTTTTACCGCCGCCGTTAAAGTTCCATCCTCGCTCATGAAAGAGCGCATGGTTGGCGCATTTTGGGAGCACAATCACGCTACGCGTGAGGCGCTCATCGCAGGGAGTCTAGACGGCCAACCTATCTCTAATGTAGAAGACGACCTCATGACCTTTATCAAGACTTATTTTGGTAAAGATGTTTATTTGGCCGGTAATTCTATTCACCAAGATCGCAAATTTATTGAGCACGAAATGCCGCGCCTCAATCAAATGCTACATTACCGTATGTTGGATGTTTCCGCCTGGAAGATTTATTTTGAAAACGCCCTTGGCAAAAGATTTATTAAACCCGAGGACCATCGCGCACTCAGTGATATTGAAGGGTCAATCGCGGAGTTAAAATATTATTTAACCTTTATCAAATAGGAGGAGTATGAACGTCTCGGCTATTAGTGGCATTGGCGCCTATACAGAATCTCAAGACAAAGACCGTAAACTCTACAAAAAAAATGACCGAGTTTTCTTGGTGGAACATAAAAACACCATCGAGCTTCGCACCGACCAAGAGCTCAAAAACCTTCTCACTGAAAAATACGAATCAGTCATGGAATCGCGTTATTTTGGCCGTGGTGGTATCGAAATTGTATTAGCTGGATATCAACTCTCTGATGATGAGCTTGCAGACCTTGTTCGTTTAAGCTATAATCTGAGCTAATTTGAATAACCCCTTGCCAACAGACATTATCTGTGATATAATGTATTTAATATGGCTATTAAAGTTACTAGAAAAGATCAGGGCGAGGCAAACGAGAATATTATCCGCCGTTTCAATCGCAAAGTCCTCCAGAGCGGTATTATGCCTCTCAAGAAGTCGCAAATGCGTTTTTCTAAGCCTATTTCCAAGCGTGAACGTCGTTTGAAAGCAATCATTCGCGAAGCTCGCAAGGCAGAGAAAACCGAACGTATCAAGTTAGGACTCAAATAGTTAAATCCCCTCAACTGAGGGGATTTTTCATGGTATAATTGTATCAAAGGAGACTATATGATTATTTTATTTGGTTTGGCGGGTTCCGGTAAGGGTACACAGGCAAAAGCGTTGTCCGAAATATTTGGCTGGCGCTGGATTAACACTGGCCAAATCATTCGTGACAGCGGCAAATGGAACACCCTCATAGATAATGGCAACATGATCCCAGATGCAGACGTCACGGCCCTACTTGAAAAAGAACTAGATTTGACCGACGCCGAAGGTTACGACGTTGTTTTGGATGGCTATCCACGCACTGCAGCGCAAGCTGAGTGGATTATTAACCGCGAAAAGAGCCGCATTGATGGCGCCATTATGTTAGATGTACCTAAAGAGGAGCTTTTGAACCGTCTATATCTTCGTGCCAAACTTAATGGCCGCATTGACGACCAAGCGAAAGAGTCCATTGAACGTCGCTTTAACCTTTTTGAACAAAATATTTATTCAATCTTGCCTCTGTTTGAAGCCAAGAATATCCCAATTGTACACGTGGACGGTACTGGTGAACAAGGCGAAGTCACAGATCGTCTTTGTGACGTGGTTAAGAGTCTCTATCCCGCCGCTACCGAGCAAGACGACGACGTTAACGGTGGCGAGATTGAGAAGAGTTACGGAGAATAATATGCTAAACATCAATAATACTACACCAGCCAAAATGCAAGAAAAAATCACCGCCATGCGTGAAGGCGGCAAGATTCTCGGCAATTTATTGCGCGACCTTAAAGCCTACGTCAAGCCAGGTATGACTGGCAAGGAAATCGACGCTTGGGTGCGTAACGAAATTATAAAACGTGGAGCTCAAGTTGCTTACGACATGCTAGACGAGGAGTTTCCTGGCGCCATCTGCATCTCTGTCAACGACGAACTTGTCCATGGTGCCCCCAAAGACGAACCCCTCGAAAAGGGCGACAAGGTTAGCTTCGACCTAGATATTTACTATAAAGGTTACTTTACTGACTCCGCGTTTACTATGTTGGTTGGTGATGAGGGGTCTCCAGCCGTCAAAAAGATGATTTCTGTCACCGAATCATCAATGTGGGAGGGAATTGAACAAGTTAAACCCGGTGCAGCGATTGGTACTATCGGCGCCGCCGTCGAGAAAGTCTTGCGGCAGGGTCACCTTGGTGTCATCGAAAACTACGTTGGTCATGGTATTGATCTAGAAATGCACGACGAGCCAGAGGTTCCCAATTACGGTAGAAAAGGCCACGGCTACAAATTAGTAGAAGGCGACACAATTTGTATCGAACCAATGTCTTGTCTCGGCAAGCCTGCTAATCACATCGAGGGGGACGATAACTGGACCGTCAAAATGAATGACGGCTCCATTGGCTGCCACTGCGAGCACACGATTTTAGTCACTCACGACGGTTACGAAGTTTTAACCTTGCCAGACTAAAAATTTTTGTGATATAATATGCTTATGGATAACGACAAACGTTTTGTCACTGGTATTGATGTCGGCACTGAAAACGTCCGTGCCATTATCGCCACCGTTTCTAAAGATGGCGCTGTAGCAATTGTTGGTTTTAATGAAGGTAAATCAGCCGGCATGCGTAAAGGTGTTCCGGCCAACCTCACTGGTCCAGCAAGTTCTATCGATCAAATGCTTGGTGAGGCAGAGCGCATGGGTGGCTACGAAGTCCGCAGCGCCTATGTGTCTATTGGTGGTTCGCAGATTCTTTCTACTCGCACAGAAGGCATGATTGCCGTTGGCACCGTAGAACACGAGATCAACTTAGACGACCTAGATCGTGTCGAAAACGTCGCCGTTTCTGGTCGAATTCCAGCCAACCGTGATGTTCTGGATGTCATTCCGCTTGAGTACGCCCTAGACGGCCAGGGTGGCATTAAAGACCCTATCGGTATGTCTGGTGCTCGCCTTGAGATGCGCGCCAATGTTATTTCTGCACTCACTCCTAACTGTGAAAATCTTAAAAAAGCTACACTCGCCGCCGATGTTAAGTCTGAACGTCTTATACCTAGCGTGGTCGCAGCGGCCAAAGCCGTTCTGACCGACCGCCAAAAAGAAAACGGCGTAGCCGTCATAGATATGGGCGCCGCTACAACCTCCGTCGCTGTCTACGAGGAAGGTGATTTACAATATGTGGGAGTAGTGCCGGCTGGCTCCAACCATATTACCAACGATCTTGCTATTGTTCTCGCTATCGACCCCGAAATGGCAGAAGAAATTAAAACTAGATTTGTGACAGGCGATTTTCATTCCGAAAAATCACCCGTCATCAAAATTGGCAGAGAAGGCAAAAATGAGCGTGCTTTTGATCGCAAAGAAGTCGACGAAGTTGTTAAAGCTCGGCTTGAGGAAATTTTTGGTGAAATCCGCAAAAAACTCATGGCCGCCCGCTACGACCAGCGTCTACCAGAGGGCATTATCTTAACTGGTGGTGGCGCCAAAATGCGCGATATCGAACTCTTTGCCAAAGAGTGCCTAGAAGCCTCTATTAAAATTGGTGTACCACAAAATCTTGGCGGCGTCTCCGAATCTATCGAGAAGCCAGAGTTTGCCACGGCTGTCGGCTTGGCTCTCCTTGCCGCAGAACAAGAATCCGCTGCCCCAGCCTCCAACAAAAAGTCCCTCAAACTTAAAAAACCTTCAGAGAAGCAAAACTTCCTTCAAAAAATCTTCTCTAAATTTTAGGCTTGTCATTTCCTCGCTTTAGGTGTATATTAAAGATATAGAAAGCGAGGAATTATCATGCCAGAAATTAAACCGACAGAGGTGGAAAGCAAAGCCAGTATTAAAGTTGTAGGAGTCGGCGGTGCCGGCGGTTCAGCAGTTGAGCGCATGAAAGAAGTTGGCCTTTCTGGTGTGGAGTTTGTTGCTATCAATACTGACGCTCAAGACCTCCACCACTCTACTGCCGACGTTAAGGTTCATATTGGTAAGGGCCTCGGTGCCGGTGGCGACCCAGAAAAAGGTCGTGAGGCCGCAGAAGAAAGCAGGGAAGATATCGACAAAGCCCTTGATGGTGCTGATATGGTCTTTATTACGCTCGGTGCAGGTGGCGGTACTGGTTCTGGTGCTGGTCCTATCGTTGCCGAAGAGTCTCGCAAGAAAGATATCCTCACCGTGGGTGTTGCCACTAAGCCATTCACTTTTGAAGGGTCTCGTCGTCGCGCCAATGCAGACCTCGCCATTGATAAGCTCGCTCGCCAGGTTGACGCGCTCATCACCATCCCCAATGACCGCCTCTTGCAAACTATAGATCCTCGCACTCCACTTAATGAAGCTTTCAAAATTGCCGATGACGTTTTACGTCAAGGCGTTCAAGGTATTTCTGAGCTTATTACCGAGCACTCATTAATCAACCTAGACTTTGCCGATGTTAAAGCCATCATGAAAAATGCTGGCTCGGCCCTTATGGGTATCGGCCGTGCTTCTGGCGAAAACCGTGCTGTCTTGGCTGCACAGCAAGCCGTAGAGTCGCCCCTTATCGAAGTTAAAATTGAAGGCGCACGTGGTGTATTGTTCTCAGTAGCAGGTGGTTACGATATGTCTATGAGTGAAGTCCAAGAAGCTGCTGAAGTTATCACCGGTGCAGTTTCTCCAGATGCCAACATCATCTTTGGCGCCTCCATTCGCCAAGAATTAGAAGATGAAATCATCGTCACTGTTGTTGCTACGGGCTTTGATTCGGACTACTACAATGAACCAGCCCCAGTAGAAGAAGAACCCACCAAACCTTCCAAGCCATCTACTGATGCTAAAGATTTCGCCGTAGAAAATAAATCTAATATGTGGGACTCCATTAAATCTGCCCCCACGCCAGAAGAACCAACTATGAATGATGACGAGATGGATGTTCCGCCATCTCTCCGCGATAGACTTCGCAAGAAGAAAAAAGATTAAAAGGAGGTGGCATGGACCATAAATTTCGTATCGGTGACAGCAAGGTCTTAGAAAGTCGCGAGGCCATGGATGGCACCATGATTCGCCGTCGCCGCGAAGCAGCAGATGGCCGTCGTTTTACTACTTATGAACGTATCGAAATGCCACCACTTACCGTTACTAAACGTAGCGGCAACAAAGAAATCTACGATCGCGATAAACTGCTGCTTGCAGTTAAACGCAGCGTCGGTAAGTTTTTTAACTCAGAATTAGAAATTGAAGATGTCGTTACGCGCGCCTCAGACAAACTCTATTCTCTTGGTACCGACCAAATTACATCTAAGCAAATCGGCGAAGCCGTCCTAGATGTTCTAGTAGATACTAATGAAGTCGCCTACGTTCGCTTTGCATCTGTTTTTCGTGAATTCAAAACTCTCGAAGATTTTGAAAACATTTTGAAGGAGCAGAAGAAAAAGAAATGCGCGTAGTTTGTGTTTATCGTGATAATCAAGATTACACACGGTCCGTTACGGACTGGATGGAAAATTTTTATCGCCAAACCGGCCACCAAATTGAATCTATGGACCCAGACGAAAACACTAATTTCTGTGAAACCTACGGCATCGTAGAATATCCCACTATTCTTGCCCTAGACAACCAAGGTTCAGTTCGCGAGATGTGGCGCGGCCGCGACTTACCGCTCATCAACGAAGTGTTATATTATGTTATTTAGCTAGTCTTTGCAATGGACTTTTAAAATAAAATGAAAAAACGGAGCCGGATGGCCCCGTTTTTTGCCCCCTCTTTAGAATGATTTATAAGCCAACTTTTCTGTGCTATAATATAACCATGAGCATTAAATCGGGTAAAGGTTTATCGGAAAAACGGCGCAAAACTTATTTGCGTATGTTGCGCAGTATCGTGTTTGCAGCCATTATTATTATTGTTGTTCTGATTGTCCTACAATTGTTTGGTGTTAATGTTTCTTCCATGCTCGCCGGTGTCGGCATTGCGTCCATCATTATTGGTTTTGCCTTGCAAGATGCCATGAAAGACGTTTTTCGTGGCCTCGAAATTGTTTCGGATAACTACTATGACATCGGCGATGTCATCAAATTTGGCGACAATTTTGGGCAAGTCCTATCTATCAATCTCCGCACCACCAAAATACAAGACATCAACTCCATGAATATTGTATCTATCGCAAATCGTGACATCGATAAAGTTGAGGTGTCTACCGGCTACATTTATCTCAGTGTGCCTTTGCCACTGCGCCTGAAGCCGGCCGCCGCAGAGCTAATCATGAAAGATATCGTAGAGCATATTCAAATCAATCCAAATGTCACTACGGTAGAGAACCAAGGCGTCACGGACATTACCAATTCATCTTTAAATTATCAATTGCAGATTACTTGCGAACCTATGAAGCAATTGTCCGTTCGTCGCGCCTGTCTCGATGAAATCGTCGCCACCCTTGCCGCCAAAAAGATTCTATTGCCATACAATCAAATAGACATTCATAATAAATAGTTTATCTCGCCCAAATAGTCAAAATATGCTATAATAAATAAAAGCGTTTGAGCAGCCATCACCTGCAAGCTGACGGAAGAACAGGGAACTATCCCTAATTAGACCCGTCCGTGAATCCGCGTAAGAGATCAATTAAGTGCTGAGTTTAGCTCAGAAATTGGATGGTACCACCCTCAAAAGAGAGTTCCAATGGTTAAACCATTGGATTTTTTAATAAAGGAGAAAATATGAAATATCAAGCTGGCACCAGAAGAAAGGCTATCGAATACGAAAAAGCCCTCACCGATTGGTGGAAGAAAAACAAAACTTTTGAAAAATCTATCGAACAAAGACCCATAGATAAATCCTACGTTTTTTACGATGGCCCACCGTTTATTACTGGCAACCCACATCATGGTACACTTTTAAGTTCCATCGTCAAAGATGCCGTGCCGCGTTTTTGGACTATGAACGGCTATCGTGTAGAGAGAAGATGGGGCTGGGACTGCCATGGCCTCCCCGCAGAGAACTTTGTTGAAAAACAGCTTGGCATTACGGATCGTCGCGAAATTGGCACCAAGTGGAGCCTTGAAGACTACATTATCAAGGCACGCGAATCTATGGTTGCCAACTCCGAAACTTGGCGCGCCACCATTGACCGCGTTGGACGTTGGGTAGATTTTGATAACTGCTACCGCACCATGAATAAAGATTTCATGGAGTCAGTATGGTGGGCTTTCAAAAAGCTCTATGAAGCTGGCAAAATCTACGAAGGTCGTAAAGTTTTGATGTATGATACCAAATTTGCCACCCCAGTCAGTAAGGCTGAAGTCACCATGGATAACGATGCCTATCAGACCGTCACCGACCCATCGGCATACGTCAAGTTTAAAATTGACGGTAAAAAGAACGAATACTTTTTGGCTTGGACCACCACCCCTTGGACTCTTATGGCCAACCGCGCCCTTGCAGTTAATCCAGATATGGAATACGTCAAAGTCAAGGTTGGTGACGAGATTTATATCCTAGCAAAGTCTCGCCTAGAGCAAGTTTTCAAAGACGAAAAATACGAAATCATTAGCGCCAATAAAATCACTGGCGCAGATCTCGCTGCTACTAAGTATTGTAGCATAGATGGCACTATTTGTCAAGTATTCGCCGCTGACTTTGTAGGTAGCGAAGAGGGTACCGGCATCGTCCATATCGCCCCAGCCTACGGTGAAGACGACTACGAATTGTACAAGAAGCATAATACATCAACGGGTGACGCCGCCTTTTCCGAGCGGGTGACGGCTGCGGAGGGGGCCCCCCGCGAGAGCCGAGCGGGGGAGGACAGCAGCCGGCAGGACCCGCTGAGTAATGGACACATTGGCTTTGTTGATGTCCTTGACGAAAATGGCTATTATATTCCAGAATATGCCGACAAACTGCACGCACTTGGCGTGCGCGACACCGATGAGCACGGCATTCAGATTTGGGCCGCCAATAAGTTCATTGCCAAATGTCTAGAAGAAAAGGGAATCATCTACAAGATTGAGTACATTCAACACGAATATCCATTCAACCCTCGCTCTAAAGAGCGTATCATGTATCGTGCTTTTCCAAGCTGGTTCTTCGACATTGAAGGCCAAAAGCCTCTCATGCTCGCTGAGAATGAAAACATTAACTGGTTCCCAGGATATTTGAAACACGGCCGTTTCGCCAAAAATATTGAAGCTGCCCCAGATTGGAACCTCAGCCGCGACCGTTTCTGGGCTACCGCTATGCCAGTCTGGAAGGGCGATAAAGGCACAATTAAGGTCGTTGGCAGCTACGACGAGCTCTATGAACTCTCTGGCCAGCGCCTCGATGATTATCATCGTCCATGGGTAGATAATATTGTCTTTGACATTGATGGCGAGCATTTTACCCGCATCGAGAAGGTCCTCGACTGCTGGTTTGAGTCTGGCTCCATGCCATTCGCGCAGCTCCACTACCCATTCGAAAACAAAGAAAAGTTTGAGCAGAATTACCCTGCCGACTTCATCGTTGAATATGTTGGTCAAGTCCGTGCTTGGTTCTATTACGTTCACGCAGTAAATACCACCCTCGCCGAGATTGGCGCCTTTGGCGACAAGGCTAAACAGGGTGCCAAAAACGCCTACAAGAACGTCATCACTACTGGTACACTGGCAGGAAACGACGGTCGCAAGATGAGCAAATCTCTCGGCAACTACACCGACCCAAATATTTTGATGGACCAATATTCTGCCGATGCTCTTCGTTTCTTACTCTTGTCAAGCCCAGTCCTCTCCGGCGAAGATTTTGCTCTTCTCGATAAAGATGTCTCCGACGTCCACCGCAAACTCTCAATGCTCTGGAATGTTTACGATTTCTTCACCACCTATGCCGAGATTGACGGTTGGGATAGTGAAGACTCATGGAAGCCAGAGTCCAAAAATCTCGATGCCCTTAAAAATCCATTAGACAGCTGGATTATTTCGCGTCTCCATCAAACCAATGCTACAATCATCGAAGGCATGGAAGAATATAATCTTCCAAAGGCGCTTTCCGGCGTTCTGCCGTTTATCGACGACCTATCCAACTGGTTTGTCCGCCGCTCTCGCCGCCGTTTTAGCAAGAACGACGACTCTGCAGACAAAGCGGAAGCTTTCTGGACGCTCTACACTGTCCTTGTAAAGACTGCCCAAATCCTTGCTCCGTTCACGCCGTTCCTCTCCGAAGAATTATATCAGAAGATGACCGGCTCCGGTTCTTCCGTCCACCTTTTGGACTATCCAAGGTCCATTGACACCAATCGCGAAGTTATAGATTACATGGCTCGCACTCGCCAGATTATCACCGACGCACTAGCTCTTCGCATGCAAAAGTCCGACACCGAAGCTCAGATTAAAGTCCGTCAGCCTTTGTCGCTTCTCACCTACGACGGCGACAAACTTGACGATTTCTACGAGCAGATTATCGCCGATGAGGTCAACGTGAAAAAAGTCGAAAACGGCACTGCGCTCACTCTCGACAAGACCATTACGCCAGAGTTGGCCGCCGAGGGCTTTGCCCGCGACCTTATTCGTGCCATTCAATCCGCTCGCAAGAACGCGAAGCTAAATATGGATGACCACATTAAGCTCTCGCTCTCCAGTGATTTGCCGGCCGGCTACGAAGATTTTATCATAGCTGAAGTTTTGGCCGACTCTTTCGAGCAAAACGCCAACTACTCCCACGACGAAATCGCCAAAATCGGTGGGCAAAATATCACGATTTCCCTCGAAAAGGCCTGATCGTTGTAAAAAATACACCTCCTGCGGGGTGTATTTTTTGTCGCATCGCCCCTGTTAACTTGACAAAAATACCAAAAACAACCATAAGCACTATTGACTTTTTTGTCTAAGTGTGCTATACTGAAATTAAGTTAGAAAACAAAACAAACATTCTAACAAACACAATAATAAAATAAAAACCAAAAAAATCAAAAACAAAAAAGGAGTAATCAAATGGCGGAAATAATCAACTTTAATACCAAAAGCAGCTGGAATAGCATGCAGGATATTGAAGAATCTGCTTCGCCAGCAGGCATGACTCGAGCCACAGAGGTTAAAATTCACAATTTTAATGTCAACGAAAGGTTAAAAAATCTTAGTCGCGGACGGATGGTACATAGCATCTACAAGTCCGAACGACTCGCAGCTTAAAACTAACATGAAAGGATTATTTTATAAGATAGACCCACTGTACTTTAGTATTGTATATGAAGTAGCAGTCGCATTAATTACTCTCGTCTAAGCCAAAAACCGAACATTATGTTCGGTTTTTTTCTTATGGCCACTACATCACAAAGTTTGACTCGTATAAACACTTATGCTAAGATATAAACAAGAAAGGTCATCATTTTAAAACAAAAGTTTCTTTATGGAGAATAATCAAGAAGGCTACGCAAAAATGGCAGAGTTCGTGGATGCGCTTATCGCCCAAAAATATCCTGGCGACGCGCCAGAGAACCATGCAGACTTGCGCGAAAAACTTATCGAATCTTTAGGCGAACATATTGACGCCGCTACCGATCAGCTACTCACCACCGAGCAGGCTGCCGAGCTTGCACAGCTTCTGGCTAACCAAGATGAGGCCAACTACGCTAAAACCTACTTTGATTATTTTACAAATCATGGCATAGACTTTCAGCAAAAAGTCCAAGATGCCATGATTGAATTTGGCCAGCAATTTTTAGGAGCAAATTATGAATAGCGAACAACCCTCAAGCCAAGCCTTTAATGCATCAAACCCCACCTCGCCCAACCTCACTGAGTCAGATGCTAAATCCGAACAGTTCGAGTACCCAATCGCCTCGTATGCGGCTCGCGGTCAAATGGCTAACACTGTCGTTAAAAACGAAATACTTAGCGCCTCTTTTCTAAAACGGGCCAAACAGCTTGCCATTACAGCGGCACTCGCTCTTAGCATTACCGCCGCGCTCAGCGCTTGCGGCGCCAACCAATCTGAAGTTCAAGCCAAAGGCTCCGCTCCATCCGAAACACTTACCGAAACCGACTCGGGACAAGCTCCATCTCTAGAGGCCCCCACTACTTCTGGCGACAGGCTCAACGGCCGCCAAGACTACGTTACCGAGGAAAACGTAACCGGCCCAGAAGGCATTACTGAGCAAAAGCCCGGCGAGCTCCCGAACGGCGTACATTATGATTATTCAAACTATGCCGATATTGAGAAGAAGACCGGCAAAAACCCATTCGCTTTTGATCAAGATTTGTCTAAGTACTACGGTGATGAGGATAAAACCATAGACGCTCTGCTTGCGGTTGCAAATCGTACGCCAGAAGTGCTATCGGCCTATGCTAACCAAATTCTCTTTGACTCCGAAAAGGCCGAACTTGGCATTCAGGGCATGACTATGACAGAGCTCGACGATTACCTAAGCAACCCCACCAACGAAGATGGTGGCGAACTTCAGCAAAAGATTTACAACAAGCTCGACGAAATCTTCCACGATAAAGAGAATACTCGGCTTACATTCTATCGTGAATACGGGCATGAGCAGTCAAATTATATTTATTTCTACGACAAAGACAATAACCGAATTATGACTCCAGACGAAATGCATTTGGCACAGAGTCCGCGCCAGCGCCGAGGTGAGTATCAGGCAGATATGTTACGCAATAACGGCAAGGAGTTTGTAACGGTAGCAGATTTCAACTTGCCTTGTGGAGGCCAGCTTAATTACGTAGAAAAGAATGCATCGGAAGGTGTGCCAATTATGCTTGTAGATATGCCGGACGAAGTTCCGACTGAAAAAACAGACGAGCAAGAGGATGAAACGCCAACGACTACGGGTACTTCTGGTGGCAACAATCCGCCAAAAGATCCGCCAGAAGATGAAGAAACCATTATTATTCGTGAAGAAGAGTTAGATAAGAAAAACACCAGTGCCGAGCGTAAAAACGCTGGCGTAGGCGTCGTCCCGATTACTAAGGAAACTCTCAAAGAAGACGTTACTCCTAAGACCACCAAAACGCAAGACGAGGCTAATTTCGCTGCTATCCGGGAACAAGAGGCGGCCAAGCAACGTCAGGCCAAGCAAGCCGCCGCTCGTGCGGCTGAAGAAGCCGAAGCCGAACGTCGCGCCGCCGAGGAAGCCAGCCGGCTTGAAGCTGAGCGTCAACAGGCTGAAGCAGCCGCTCGCGCCGAAGCCGAACGTCGCGCTGCTACAGAGCGTGCCCGCCTAGCTGCTGAGGAAGCCGCACAAGAAGAGGCCGCGAAAGAGGAAGCTGCTAAACGTCAAGCCGATAAAGCCGCCGCTCGTGCAGCCGAGCAAGCCGAAGCCGAAGCCGAAGCCGAAGCTGAACGCCGCGACGCCGAGGAAACTAGCGCACGCGAAGAGGCTCAGTCACAGGCTAACGAGGCCGCCGAGGAGGCTCGTGCTGTCGCCGAGGCCGCATCCACTAATGACGAATCGCGCGATGCAAACGATTGGGCATTCGGCGCATTTGATTTGGGAAACTAAACGAAAGGAAACCATGAAAAAAACACTCAAGTTCATTAAAGCCCTCAGTACCTTTAGTTTGGTTATTGTCACTCTGCTTTCCGTTCGCACTGCGAGCGCTTGGGGTCCAGAACGTCAGCCTCTTACCAACGATCAGCCTGCTAGCTACGTTACATTTAACTCCATCATAGACAACGCCGGTATTGGTGACGAACGCAATTTTGTTCGTGTACGCGAAGCTGGCACCAGCAATGCCTACACCGACGAGCTTGAAATCGTCCCTGGCAAAGAATACGAAGTGTATATTTACTATCACAACAATGCTGCCAGCAATCTTAACCCTAGCGGCAAAGGTATCGCCAACGGCGTCAAAATCTCTTCCGCCTACCCAACCACCGTCAAAAGTGGCGAACGCGGCATGGTGAGTGGTATTATCACTGCCACCGATGCCGACCCTGCTTCCGTCTGGGACGAAGCATATCTCACCACCCAGGCCGCCGAAGTCAACCTATCTTACAAAATTGGCACTGCCATCATTCATAATGCTGGCCGAGTTAACGGCTCGGTTTTATCTGATAGCCTTTTCACCGAAGCTGGTGCCTATATCGGCATCAATGTCTTAGACGGTCGCATCCCCGGCTGTGCCGAGTACTCCGGATATATCACCTATACACTTATCGCCGAGTCTACCACTTCGGAGCTACTCAAGGAAGTATCAACTGATGGTGAAACTTGGTCTAATAACGTAACAGTGGCCCCAGGCGATTTTGTCACTTACCGCATTACCTTCAAAAACACCGGTAACACTACGTTAACTAATGTTATTTTTAAGGACACACACTCCGACACTCTTAACCTTCGCGCTGGCAGCACCAAAGTCTACGATGCGGCTAATACTAATGGCAAGGTCATTGACGACATCATAGACATCAGCGGCTACAATGTTGGTGACGTCGCCCCTGGTGCACTTGTACAAATAATTTATCAAGCTCGCGTCGCTAAAAATCTTAACGATTGCACTACGTCGCTTAGTAATAAAATATCCGTAGAGTACAACGGCGCCGTTGCTCAAGAGTCCGCTACCGGTGTTTCGCTCGTTTGTGCCGGCTCAATCACCGAAGAAGAAGATTGTAAAACTAACCCAAATCTACCCGGTTGCGCTAGCGAACTTCCAGACGAAATCGTCAACACTGGCCCCATAGAGATTATCATGGCGACCATTGTCGTACTAAGCATCATTGCTGGCAGCATCTATCTCTGGCGCACTCGTCGCACCCTTAAAAAGGTGGAAGACGAAGTTTCAGGCAAGAAGTCTTCACAAAATTAACAAACTATGATATAATAGACAAAGTTAATTAAAAGGATTAATATGAAGAAAGCAGTCATCCTCGTTGGCGGGAAACAATATCTCGTCGAGGAAAAAGAGACCCTACGGGTGGACCTCCTCCCGGCAGGCACTAAAGAGCTCGAAACTGATGCTTTACTCGTAATTGATGGCGACAAAACTACTGTCGGCACTCCTACGGTCAAAGGCGTAAAAGTTTCAGCAAAGGTAGTAGCCGAAGAAGTTAAAGGCGACAAAGTTCGCGTCATTCGCTACCATTCCAAGAAGCGTGTCCACAAGGAAACTGGTCACCGCCAAAAATACAGCGAAATTGAAATCGTTTCAATTAAATAAAAATAAGCCCTTTAACGGGCTTATTTTTGTGTTATAATATACTTATGGCTAAAGTTATTTGTGTAACGAACCAAAAAGGAGGTGTCGGCAAGACTACTACTGCCGTAAATCTTTGCTATTATCTCAGCAAGGATAAGTTTAAGACCCTGCTTGTGGATTTTGACCCGCAAGGGAACGCCACTTCTGGTCTCGGTATCGACAAAAACGATAGCAAACTTGGTGCCACCATGACAGAGGTGATTCTTGGCACTGCCGCTATGCAAGATATTATTATTCCTACTAAGTACAAAAAATACGACTTAGCTCCCACCACTACCGAGCTAGCCAACGCCGAAGTAGAAATTACCAGCATGAACAAAAAATTTGTTCGCCTTCGTGATGCTATCAATAGCGTCAAAGATTCCTATGATTATGTAGTTATAGACCTGCCGCCCTCACTCTCGCTTTTGACGGTCAACGGTATGATTGCTTCAGACTATCTGTTACTGCCTGTCCAAACTGAGTTCTATGCCCTAGAGGGTGTCACGCAGCTACTCGAATCCATGAAGCTCGTTATGAAGCAGGCCAATCCCAAGCTACGCTTGCTAGGTGTTCTGGCTACCATGTACGACAAACGCACCTCTCTTTCTTCACAGGTCTTCGCCGAAATCAAAAAATACTTCAAGAATCTCACTTTCAATACCACCATCCCACGCAATGTCCGTTTGGCCGAAGCTCCTTCACACGGCGTGCCAGTCGGTGCTTATGATAAATTCAGCAAAGGCGCAAAAGCCTACAAAGATTTTACAAAAGAATTGGAGGAAAGGACAAAATGACAGCAAAAGGTTTGGGCAGAGGGTTTGAATCCTTAATTCCAGTTGATTTGGTAGACGAAGAGTTCGATCTTACCGCTACTGAAGACAAAAAAACTAGCGAATTAAAATACTTAAAGATTACAGACATCATCCGCGACGAAGAGCAGCCTCGTCAAGAGTTTGACGAATCTGCTATCAAAGCATTGGCAGCATCTATTAAGGAGCACGGTGTCTTGCAACCAATCGTTGTTACCAGGGAAGATGGCAAGTATAAAATCGTTGCCGGTGAGCGCCGTTGGCGCGCTTCGCAAGTCGCTGGCCTCGAAACTATCCCCGCCATTATCCGCACTCTAGATTCACAAAATCGTCTCGAGCTATCCATTATTGAAAACGCGCAGCGCGAAGATCTTAATCCGCTCGAACTTGCTACGGCCTATGCCAAACTGCAATCGCAGTTCAATCTCACCGTTAGCGACATTGCTGCCAAAGTTGGCAAAAGTGAATCTTCAGTTTCTGGCACCATGCGCCTGCTCAATCTTCCAGATGAAGTCAAAAAAATCATGGTAAAGGAAAAACTTACCGAGGGTGTAATGCGTCCGCTCGTTTCAGCCGATGCCAAAATGATCCAAAAAGTCCTTCCCAAAATCGTCAAAGACGGCTGGACTGCTCGCCAGGTCGAGCGCTATGTTGGCGACCACAAGGCCAAATCAAGCACCGCTCTCGTTAAGGCGCATCACTACCACAAAGAAGAAGACGCTCTATCGGCAAAATACGGCGCGCTTGCTAGAGTTTCTGGCCGCACCCTTTCCTTCAAGTGTAAAACCGAGGAAGAACTAAAAGCCTTACTAAAAAAACTCGCATAGAGTATAATAGTAAGTATGAAAAAGGAAGACTCTGACCGCGTCAAACATGCTATTGAAGTGGCTACCAAAGCTCACGAGGGTCAGTTCCGCAAAACTGGCGAACCATATATTATTCATCCGCTTGCCGTCAAAAAGATTCTTGAAGAATGGGGCATGGATGAAGATACTATTATTGCTGGCATTTTGCACGACACGGTTGAAGACACCAGCCTCACTCTTAGCGATATCAAAAATGAGTTTGGCGAATCCGTTGCCTTTTTGGTAGATGGAGTTACCAAGTTGTCCAATGCTCGTGATGGTATGCGTGAGATTGATACCTACCTTCCCGAAACTCGCGATAATTTTTTGCGTCTCTTGATTGCGCTCGGTGACGATATCCGAGTACTCATTATCAAACTTGCCGACCGTCTCCATAATCTGCGCACTCTTTCGGCCTTGCCGCCCGATAAGCAACGCAAAATCGCCAAAGAAACCCTCGAAGTTTTTGCCCCTCTTGCCGACCGTCTCAATATGGGCTTGCTTCGCGTCGAAATGGCTGACCTCGCTTTTAAATACGTTGACCCTAAACGTTACGACGAGCTTAAAAATCTCATCGACAAATACAATAAATCCGCCGCCAAATCGCTCAAAAAAATCGAGCAGGAAATCACCGCTGCCCTTCAAAAAGAAAAAATCCAGTTTGAGCTTTCTGGCCGCGTTAAATCTGTTTATTCGTTACACAAAGAACTCGCCAAACACAACCAGAACATCAACGAAATCTATGACCTAACGGCGCTTAGAATTATCGTTAATGATATTACAGATTGCTACCTCACTCTCGGCGTAGTGCACTCATTGTACACGCCTATGGGTGGCCGCATTAAAGATGACATCGCCATGCCTAAGCAAAATGGCTATCAATCTTTGCATACCACCGTCATCACTAAAGACAAACGCGTACTCGAGTTCCAAATTCGTACTAAAGAAATGCATGAATATGCCGAGCACGGTTTAGCCGCCAGTTTCTATTACAACGAGCAAAAACTCACCGAAAACTACAAAAAAGGGAAGATTGAGCATCTCCCTACTAACCTACTTTGGATCACCGAGCTTCAAATGACCGCAGCGCGTCTACGTGAAGGTAAAAAAGTCGACCTCAAAAAGCTCAAACTCAACCTTTTTGCCGACCGCATCTTTGTCTACACACCAAAAGGCGATATTATCGACCTACCACAAGGCTCTTTGCCACTAGATTTTGCCTATCGTCTGCATTCAGAAATTGGCGACCACGTTATAGGTGTTAAAATCAATGGCAAAATGAGTAATCTCAACAAAAAACTCGAACATGGTGATATTGTCGAGATTTTAACTTCTAAGCATCAAACCCCCAAACGTTCTTGGCTGGAAAAAATTATCACTCCCCACGCCCGCCAAAAACTCCTTCATAGACTCAATAAAAATGGAGCCGATGGCAGGGCTTGAACCTGTGACCTGCTCGTTACGAATGAGCTGCTCTACCAACTGAGCTACATCGGCATATATTTTATTATATCACAAATATGCTATAATAATATAAAATAAGGAGAAAATATGCCCGCAGTAGAAATCATCAAACGTCCAATCGAACAAATTGGCGCCAGCATCAAGAAGAGCGCTTGGTTCGCCGTCATCGAATCAATCGTAATTCTCATTTTTGGTATTTTGCTGATTGCGTGGCCAGATATTACAGTCGTAGTAATCTCTAACATTCTCGGAGCTATCTTTATTTTGAGTGGCATTTATCGGATTATCAATTATTTCATCGTCCGCGGTCAAAAGGATTTCTTCAATAATAGTCTACTCTTTGGTGTTATATCCGTACTTGTAGGTATTGCAGCTATTGTAGTCGGCGAGGACATTGCCAATGCTTTTCGTATCATCATTGGTATTTGGATGGTTTACGAATCTCTTGTCCGCGTCAATACTGCCATTAAGTTGCAGGCAGTAGGCGTCAAATCCTGGAGCTACATTCTTATTATCGCCCTCGCCATGTTGGCTCTCGGTGTTTTCGTCACCTTCAACAATGGTGCAGTGATGCAGCTAATCGGCTGGATGATGGTTGTCACCGGCATTATTGGTATCGTCGGTGATGTTATGTTTATTCAGCAAGTAAACGACGTCATCACCAAACTCACTAAATAATTTCCCATGAAACACTTTTTTACTGAAGATATCAAAAAGATTTATTCCGAAGAGAGAATTATGCTCGTTCTTATGATTTTGAATATCCTCGGCGCTCTTGCTTTGTTTATTTTTAGTATTACCACCATCAACCCTAATGTCTCCGTTGTCAAAATCGGCTACGGCGATATTGGCGGTTATCGTGATGGTTCGTGGGTCGACTTTTTTACTTTTCCACTTCTGGCAATTATCTTCGGCGTTTTTCATAGCCTTATTGCACTCAACGTTTTTCATAAGCGTGGTGCGGGCATGGCTAAGTTCTTTCTTCTTATCACCACAGCGCTCATCATCGGTACTTTCATAGTCTTAATTAGAATCACCAACGAGGGCTAAATGCGTCGCAATCTAGAAATCCCCCAAGGCAAACGCACTCAGAAATATCGCTTTTTTGAGATTTTGCCAGGGGCCATGTCTTATGGCGCCATCATTCTTCTATTCCTACTTTCTTGGTTAGACCCAGTGCTTGGCGCGGTCTATTTATTCATCCTCATTACCAGCACCTTGGTCAAAGCTATCGGTACGGCATTTCGCACCATTCAAGGCTATGAAGTTTTGAAGCGCGCCGAACGTGTAGATTGGCACGGGCGCTTACTAGACCTTATGGATCCGCATACCGCTTATGAACGAGTGCATGACGACGCTAGTAAAAGTTATCATTTTGATGAGCATGTAGAGAATCTTAAGTTTATGGCGGCCATGCCAGGGGATTTTCCAGACCCAGCCAAGATTTATCACATTGTCATCGTAACGGCCTACGATGAAACGCTAGAGATTTTGGAACCCACAATTGATGCGATTAAAAACACCACTTTTTCCAACGACCATATCATTGTAGTACTGGCCTATGAAGCGCGCGGCGGGGAAGCGATGATGGCTACCGCGAAAGCACTGCGAGCTAAATACAAAGACACTTTCAAAGATTTTCTCACCGTAGAGCACCCTAGCAACCTGCCCGGCGAAATTATTGGCAAAGGCCCCAATCTTACTTTTGCTGGCAAATATGTGGCGGAGTATGTCAATAATAAACACCTGCCAGTAGACCATGTCATTGTCACCTCTCTAGATAGCGATAACCGTATGCATCCAAAATATCTAGACTCCGTCGCTTATGAATTCATAACTCACCCCAATCGTCAGCGCCTTAGCTATCAACCAGTTTCGCTCTTTATGAACAACATCTGGGATGCTCCCGCCCCCACTCGTGTTATTGCTCTTTCCAACTCTTTCTTTAATGTGATTTCCACCATGCGCCCACACTCGCTACGCAACTTTGCTTCACATTCGCAGCCTCTACAAGCCCTAGAAGCTATGGGCTTCTGGAGCAAACGCACCATTGTAGAGGACGGTCACCAATATTGGCGCAGTCTGTTCTTTTTTGGCGGCGATTATTCTGTTTTACCTATTCGTATTCCTATTTATCAAGATGCTGTTATCGGTGAGAGCTTTTGGAAGACCGTCAAGGCTCAATTCGTCCAGGTGCGACGTTGGTATTATGGTGCTTCTGATGTGGCCTATGTCGGCGTTCGTCTTTTTGCTAAACGCAGTGAGCGCCCAGTGCCATTTTGGCGACTTTTGCCGAAGTTTTGGCGTCTTTTGGACGGGCATATTACACTTGCCATTTTAGCTCCAATTGTAGCATTTGGTGGCTGGGTGCCAATGATTATGAATATGTCAGCACACACCATGGTCGGTTATAACCTCCCTAACATCGTTAGTGTGGTAGAAACATTTGCTTCAGTAGGCCTTATCGTGTCAATCCTAGTGTCATTCAAACTGTTGCCTAAGCGCCCAGCCAAATACAAAAAGGGCAAAAACCTAGTTATGATTTTGCAATGGGTTTTGATGCCAGTTACGTCTATTCTTTATCAGTCTATTGCAGCCTTCTATGCTCAAACACGCTTGATGTTGGGCCGCTACATGGAGAAATTTGACGTTACCAAAAAAATCATCAAAAAATAACTTGCACACATTCGCCATCAATGTTACAATGAAAATACCACAATTAGATATTTCGTTCAAGGCAAGCATTCTTTGCATTGAGCCTAGGGAACGTAGAAACAGCATCACGAGGTGATCAGTGCGTTTCGTAGGCTTTTGTCTAGAAATATCTGGTTGTGGTACCCTCGTGGTGCTGTTTTTGTGCATGACCCTAATACAGAAATAGCGCCACCACCAGGGCATACCACACCGGGTAATGGGTCATGAGGATATATGGGCATCAAGGTCAAGCATATTTATGCTAAGATATTATTCATAAGTGGAGTTTTTGGCACTTTTCTACCACTACCAGTTTTCGCAGCCACTACTGCCACCTCGCGTGCTAGTATTAGTGTTTTAAGCTCGTGCAGCATGACAGCCACAGTCAACACCGCGCACTCCGCCGCCATGCTTAACGGTCAAGAGCTAGACGGCATCGGCAAAACAACCATCGCCACCAATTGCAACGACCCTAGCGGCTTTGCTATCTATGCTGTGGGCTACACTAATGACGTAGTGGGGAACACTAATCTTATTGGCAGTAACACCGGGCAAGTTATTAGCACTGCACTCGGTGCCGCAAGCTCCAACTGGGCCATGAAGCTTACTGCCGTTGCCGGTGATTTTGCTGCCACTATAGACAATCATTACGACGAATATCATGTGGTGCCAAATCAGTACACCGCAGTCGCTCATCGCGATTCGGCTACCGGTGTTAGCAATAGTCAGGCCGCTAGCATTACTACCACCTACCGCGCTTATATTTCTCCTACGCAAGCCGCAGATGTTTATGGTGGTGCTGTACGCTACGTCTTAGTTCATCCGGCCTCATCCATCGCCAGTCCAGATTTTGACTCCGCCTTCGCTAGTGCTGGTAAAGATACAGTCACAGCCAGTGATGGTAACGACTACTACGCTATGCAAGATATGACTACAGATATCTGCAATGGTGTAGTAGATTACAATACAGAAACTCAGCTAATAGATACTAGAGATGAAAAACTCTACTGGGTGTTAAAAGCTGAGGATGGTAAATGCTGGATGACTGAGAATCTAGACCTAGACCTCCGCACCGATACGGAATCTGTAGATTTTGTCGCCCTCACTTCACTAAACACTGACCTCAACGTCTATGATGATGACATCTACAATGAAAACTTAGGCTATACCTACAATGAATCTACCGGCCTCATCACTTGGACCCCTAGCTCGCCAACATATACATCTAATGCAAAGCACGAGAATGGAGTTGCTTCCAGCACTTCTATAAACTGGCTAACTTCTACTATCGCCCCACGCTCCGTAAATCTCACCGTAAATGGTAAAGATATTTATCAAAAGGATGGTTCTACCTTTGATTCAGCTAACTGCAACTACTTCACTACCCCATCCTGCTTAAACTCCACCGGAGATAACACCAATACCACTGCTAACTTCTCCACAGTCCCATACGAAGCTAATGGCGAACACGGTAAAATAGGTAACTATTACAACTGGTCTGCCGCAGTAGCATCCAACGATACTACCACTAGAGTAGATAATACCAATAGCGCTGCTATTGCCGAGAACCCCAAAAACTCCATCTGCCCTAAAGGTTGGCGCTTAACCAGAAGTTCCTCTACTCCTGTTTACAACGATTTCCAGAATCTTTATTCAGCCTATGGCAATATTGATAAAGCTAATGGCTACCCTCTATGGTTAGTGCGCGCAGGCCTCGTCAGCTATGGCACGCTCTACTATAGTGGCAGCAGCGGCTACTATTGGTCATCTACGGTATATAGTGCTGACTACGCGTACAACCTGAACATCCGTAGCGGCGATTTCTATCCGTCCAGCTACGACGGCTACGCTCGCAGCTACGGGTTCTCGCTTCGTTGCGTGGCGCGGTAATAAACCACTAAGCTACCCCCCCTACTTTACTTTTCACCCCAGAAGTGCTAAAATTATAAGCAATTAGTAGAAAAGGAAAACTATGGCTGAATATACATTAACGCTAGAAAAACGTGAATTAACCGGTAAAAAATCAAAGAGTTTAAGGGCTAGCGGTCGCATTCCATCCGTCATCTACGGTGAAAAATCACCAGTACTTGCCAGCTCCGAATATGTAGCTACCGAGAAAGTTCTCGAAAAGGCAGGCTACCACTCACCAATCAGTCTTGAGCTCGCGGGCAAAAAGCAACTCGCCATCGTTAAGACCATTCAGACCAACCCAGTCTCACGCAGGATTATGAACATCGAGTTCCAGGCTGTTTCCGCCAACGAAGTTGTAGAGGCTACCACGCCTATCGTTATCACCGGCTTCGAAGAATCCGAAGCATCCAAAATCTATCACTTCGCTATGACCCAATCTATCGAAGAAATCGACGTTAAGGCTAAGCCTTCCGATCTCCCAAGTGAGCTCACTCTTGACGCTTCTGCTCTTAAGAACGTAGACGATAAACTCACCCTCGCCGACCTCACCCTGCCAAAGGGCGTAGAATTAGCGGATAAAGAGCTAGATGCCGAACAGGTTATTGCTTCTCTCTATGACCCAGCCGCCGAGGCCGAAAAACGTGAAGCCGAAGCTGCCGAGCCAAGCATAGATGCTGCCGATGTCCCCGCCGACAACGGCGAGAAACCTGCCACCGAGGCTTAATTTAAATAACCCCTATCTAGGGGTTATTTTTTAATGCATTTATATTTTGCTGCAACATCTCTCTAAACGCTTGCTGTGCCCGCGCGGTATTTCCTGCATCGCCAGCCCAGCTAATTAGCGCCGGGTCTTGCAATGCTCTCGCAAAAGAGAACGTTACTGGCCAAGGGTAAGGCCCATTTTCTATAATCGCTCGCAGATTATCCGTTGCTTGCGTAGACGTCTGCCCACCAGACAAAAACACTACTCCGCCCATATTTTCAGGTACATGTCGCCGCAAAACTTCCGCCGTTGCCCGCCCCACCTCTGCTGGTGATGATTGCTCACGGTATTGTTTGCCAGCTAGCACCATGTTGGTCTTCAGAATACACGCCCTTAAATTAACTCCAAAATCCTTTAAAGCCTGCATCAGGGCGCCGAGTATTTTGCCGGTCGCTTCGGCACATTTAGTGATTGGATAATCTCCATCGTAGACTACTTCAGGCTCCACAATCGGTACCAACCCTGCAGATTGGCAGTCTTGTGCATATTCTGCCAAAATTCGGCAGTTTTCTTGAATAGCTGCAGCAGACGGAGTCCGTAGCGTACCATTTTCATTCAGGGTAATCCTAAATGCCGCCCGCCATTTGGCAAACCTTAGTCCCATAGCGTAATATTCGCGCAGTCGCACCGGTAACGTATCTAGCCCTCTCGTCCAAGTTTCCTCTGGGAAGGGAAGCTCGTCCGGGGTCACGGCCCTTTGTTGCTCGCCAAATTCCACCAGTCCCTCATCTACTTTAATGCCAGGAATAATCCTTTTTGCAACCAAAAAATCCGGCACCGACTCTCCGTTGTCGGCAAAATCGCGGGCGGTCTCATCAAACAAAATAATGCCGCTTAAACTCTCCTCTATCTCTGGTGTAGAAAAGAAAATATTGCGGTATGCATGGCGCATTTCATAAGTATCAGCAATCTGCATTGCTTCAAACTTCTTGCGAATCGAACCGCCAGATTCATCAGCCGCCAAAATACCTTTACCTGTGCGCATCAATGTAGCAGCAATCAGCTCCAAACTTTGTGGCGTCGCCGCCGCAATTATTTCCATTTCTTTTAGGCTTAGCACCGCATCTAGGGTGGCGTTCTCTAAATTGGCACGTGCCAGCTTTAGCCCCTCACTGATATTTTTACCTAGTAGCATGGCCCCTAGAATCGTCGCCGCCGCAATGGAATATGCCGACAGGTGCGTTAATCGGTCTATACGCTCTACGTTTATCGCCACCGTCTCATTACGATATGTTAGGGTTTTTTCTGATAAATACACAATCTTCTCTAAAGTTGTTTGGTCTACCGCCTTTTTTACAATTTCGTAATCTTTTTCATTATCACGCACTTCTCTAAAAATCAAATTAGCCTGCGGCAAAAGTTCATTCAAAAAACGATTTTCTTCATTTTTTAGGTAAACTACCAACGCAGTCTCAAGATGCGCGTCAAGATAAGCTCTAATCTTGCTAGCGGTTTTCGCATCTATCTGTGCGGAACGGTCAATAAATAAATAGTCTACCGATTTTGCCGGCACCACAAACTCTGCCGATTTCTGTTCGCTCTCCACCAAATAGCTAATGCTATCATCCGAAGTCAAAATATATCTATAAGATGTGGCAGTAGTGTTTCTAACCTCTTCATCACCTGTCATATCTAGGCTTACCCCAGATATTTCCGCCGCTACGCCCATCTTTTCTAGCACCTGCAATGTTACTGCCGCTCCACCGTAGCTACAAAGTCGCCTAAAGTATTTGTGTTCAGAGTTATTAAAGCCAAAATCTAACCATTTTACACCATCACCGTCCACTTCAAAGTTTTCTACCCGTGAATCCAAGCTCAGATAGACATCCTTCAACACATTGCCCACGACCAATATATTCATAAGCATATTATATCAAAAACTTTCAAAATTACATAATATCTTGCCAAAAAACAAACAAGTGTGTTATGATTAAAGTGTTACAAACCTATGAATGTTAAAATCCCAGAATAGACTACGATTTTTTGTTCGCAGTAGGGACATTGTTACAAGCGAAAATGGCATCACAAGGAGCCATGTTTATAACAGTGTCAACACTGGGATTTCATGGGTTTGTAACACCTTGTGGTGCCATTTTTGTGCATGACCCTAATACAAAATTGGCGCCACCATGGGCACTACAAGCTAATGGGTCATAAGGTAGACATGGTCAAACATATTCAGAAATTATTTATCGTGTGCGCATTATGCGGCGTTAGCTTAGGCGCATCACAAAGCGCCAATGCAGCCGTTACGTCGTCAGCAGATGCTGCTATAACAGTCACAAGTTCATGCAGCATGACGGCTACGCTCAATTCTGCCCACACTGCCACCCTAATCAACGGCCAAGTTAAAGAGGGAATCGGTCAGACCACTATTTCTACCACCTGTAATGACCCCAATGGTTACTCCATCTATGCAGTTGGCTATTACCAAAATATCGTCGGCGCTGAGAATAGCAACAAGCTAGTGGGTCTAGATACTGGCCTCACTATTGCTACTGGTACCAGCGGCGCTAGTTCGTATTGGGCAATGAAAGTCACCGGCAATGCTAGCGATGCTTACCCAGCTATCGTCACCAATGGTTACGACGAATACAGCGCCGTACCATTAACTTACAGCCGGGTAGCCTACCGCACTTCTGCCACAGGGGTTAATAGTTCCGAAGCCTCGCACCTCACTACTACTTATAAGGCCTATATGGCGCCCACTCAAGCCGCCGACATCTACTACGGGCGCGTACGCTACGCTTTGGTGCATCCATCCAGCGCAATTGCTCACGCCGATTTTGACTCTGCCTTCGCTAGTGCCGGTAAAGCTACCTACATCAATAAAGCTGGCATAGACACTGGCTACTATGCTATGCAAGATATGACTAGCGCCATCTGTAATAGTGTAGTAGATTATGATACAGAAACTCAGCTAATAGATACTAGAGATGAAAAACTATACTGGGTGTTAAAAGCTGAGGATGGTAAATGCTGGATGACCGAGAATCTAGATCTAGACCTAGAGACCAATGTGGCGCTAACATCATTCAATACTGACCTCAACGTCTATGATGACGACATCTACAATAAGAACTTAGGCTACACCTACGATGAATCTACTGGTCTCATCACTTGGACCCCCAGCTCGCCAACATATACATCTAATGCAAAGCACGAGAATGGAGTTGCTTCCAACACTACTATAAACTGGTCAAACACGAACACTACCCCACGCTCCGTAAATCTCACCGTAAACGGTAAAGATATTTATCAAAAGGATGGCTCTACCTTCGCCTCTGCTGCTTCTTGCAACTACTTCACTACTCCAGCTTGCTTAGGTGCAGACAAAAAATTTAACACTGAACCCTACGCAGCTAACGGTGAACATGGTAAAATTGGTAACTACTACAACTGGTCTGCTGCAGTAGCATCCAATAATACCAGTACTAGAGTAGATAGTACCTATAACGCTATTGCAGAAAACCCCAAGAACTCCATCTGCCCTAAAGGTTGGCGCTTAACCAGAAGCTCCGCTACTGATGCCTACAATGACTTTAAATCTCTTTACGCAGCCTACAGTAGCTCCAATGCCAAAACCAATGGCTACCCTCTATGGTTAGTGCGCGCAGGCATCGTCCTTGACTCGCTTTACTATATTGGCGACTACGGCAGCTATTGGTCGTCTACGGTCAATAGTGCTAGCAACGCGTACTGCCTGAACGTCTATAGCTACAGTTTCAATCCGTCCGACGACTACACTCGCCGCATCGGTCGTTCGGTGCGTTGCGTGGCCCGCTAAGCTAACCTTTCCAACCTTCTCAATTAGTGGTATAATAATACGAGATAACAGAAAGGATAAAGATGAATACGCCCGAAGCGGAAAACAATGATTTATACAAAATGCGTCATACCTTAAGCCATGTGCTTGCGGCCGCCGTGACAGAGCTTTATCCTAACGTCAAATTTGGCATCGGGCCAGCCATCGACAACGGTTTTTATTACGATATTGACTTCGGCGATATCAAGCTCAGTGATGCCGACTTACCTAAAATCGAGAAGAAGATGCGTGGCATCGTAGCCCGCAAACTTCCAATGACTCGCCGTGAGGTTTCCAAGAAAGACGCTCTTGCTTGGGCGCGCGAGCACCAGCAAAAATACAAGGTAGAGCTCATCGAGGATCTTCCGGCGGATGAAACAATCACTTTCTATGATCTAGGCGACATTTTCACCGACCTTTGCAAAGGCCCGCATGTCGCGAACACTAGCGAAGTTGGTGCGTTTAAATTAGTTCGCGTGGCTGGCGCTTACTGGCGTGGTGACGAAAAACGTGAGATGCTTACCCGCATTTACGGTGTAGCCTTTGCTACCGAAGAAGAACTAGCCGACTATCTCAAGCGCCAAGAGGAAGCGAAAGCGCGCGACCACCGTAAGCTCGGCAAGGAACTAGACTTGTTCTGCTTCTCTAATCTTGTTGGTTCGGGCTTGCCACTTTTTACGCCGCGTGGTACTATTTTGCGCGACCTGCTTAACGAATTTACTCAAAGTTATCGCATTAACCGTGGCTACAAAAAAGTTTGTATCCCACATATTGCAAATATCGACCTCTATAAGACCTCCGGCCATTACGAGAAGTTCCCAGAAATGTTGCAATTTGTTTCACAAGAAAGTGGCGATCACCTTGCATTGAAGCCGGTATCTTGCCCGCATCATTCACAGATTTTTGCCAGCTCTCCGCGTTCATATAAAGATTTACCAATCAAATATCTCGAGACCACCATGGTCTATCGCGACGAACGCAAAGGTGAACTTGGTGGCTTGTCGCGTGTTCGCGCTATTACGCAAGACGACTCGCACGTTTTCTGTACCGAAGACCAAATCGGTGATATCTTTGGCGAGTTGATTGAATCTGCCAAAGATTTGTACGCAAAAATTGACATGAAATTGCGCTTGCGCCTCTCTTTCCGTGACGACAAAGACGGCTATATCGGTACGCCAGAAATGTGGCAAAAAGCCGAAACCGCCATCAAGGAGATGGCCGACAAGTTTAAGATGGATTACTTCATTGGTATTGGCGAGGCCGCCATGTACGGGCCTAAGATGGACTTTATGGCGGTGGATGCACTCGGTCGCGAATGGCAGCTTGCCACTGTGCAGCTAGACTATGCTTTGCCAACCCGGTTCCACCTTGAATATACCGATGCCGATGGCAGCAAGAAGACTCCAATCATGATTCACTGCGCCCTGATTGGTTCTATCGAACGTTTCATGAGTGTGTATTTGGAACATACCGCTGGCTGGCTACCGCTTTGGTGTGCACCAGAGAATGTCCGCATCCTTACCGTGGGCGACCAAGTCAACGACTACGTCTCCAAGATTACTGCCGAGCTAGACTCCGTAGTGCTAGATGAGCCTATCAAGAACAATAAGCTCCGCTACACCATAGACGACACCACAGACTCTCTCGGCAAAAAAATCCGTCGTGCCGTAGATTTCAAAATCCCAGTGATCATTATTGTGGGTGCCAAAGACGCCAAAGAGGGAATCGTCTCTCTCCGCCTGCGCGATAAAGAAGAGAAGATCAAATTATCCAACCTTGCAGAATATATTAAGGGGGTATAATGACAAAAACACCAGCGGGTGGTGCGCCTGGGAGGGCTCCCGCGGAGTTCGCAGGAGCTTGCTCCGAGAGGATGCCGCGGGAAGGAAAAGGCGCGACAGGACCCGCTAGCAGCCCGGTACTCATTATCTTGGGTCCTACTGGTTCCGGCAAGACCAGCGTAGGTATTAAGATTGCTAAAGCTATCAATGGCGAAATAATCTCCGCCGACTCCCGTGCCATGTATAAGGGAATGGATATTGGTACCGCCAAGCCCACCCAAGCAGAAATGCAGGGAGTTCCACATTTTGGCCTTGATCTTGTTGAGCCAGGCGCGCGTTTTACCGTAGCAGATTGGAAGCACTACGCTGAAGAAAAAATTTCTGAGATACAGTCCCGCGGACATATTCCAATTATCGTTGGCGGTACCGGTCTTTATATTGACGCTCTCATCTATAACTATCAGTTCAAAGGCCCCACCGGTCATAAAATTGGCGATATTGAACAAAAAACTTGTTCAGACCGTAAAGAGATAAAAGGCAATTACTTATTGATAGGTATAGATTGGCCTACACCCCAACTGCGGGAGAGATTGAACAAAAGAATTACTCAAATGCTCAGCCCGGCTTTATACAAAGAAACCAAAAAACTTGTTCAAGCCTACGGCTGGGATAATGCCGCCATGAAAAGCGACATCTACGAATATGCGTGGCAATATTTGCAAGGCGAGCTGACTTTAGATGAAGCCAAAACAAAATGTTTCTACGAAGACTATCATCTCGCCAAGCGTCAGTTAACGTGGTTTAAGCGTAACCATAACATTATTTGGCTGCCACTTGAAAATATTTATCCATTCGTGATAAAATATATTCAGAATGAGCAAAGAAAATAGTACACCTATCGAAAAATTATTCGGCTCCAAAACTAGAGCCAAATTACTAAAACTATTTTTCGAAAATCCGGATAAATCTTTTTATGTGCGCGAGATGACCAGAGTTATCGACGAACAGATTAATTCCGTCCGTAGGGAACTACTTAATCTCGAAAGTATCGGCATCATCAAAAACGAAACCTTCGACAATAAAGTTTATTACTCGGCCAACAGCAAGCATCCATATACGCGCCCACTCAACGAGATTTTTACGAAAAAAATTGATGCAACTCGCGAAAAAGATGTTACCAGTACCACATGGGAGGAATATTGTCGTCCAGTCAAGAACTATATCAAAGCACTAGTTGTCACCAATCGTCTACCTGGGCAAGATGGTATCGACTTACTAATTATTGGTAACGACAAAACCAAAAAACTCACTCGCTGGGCAGAAGTAGTAGAAAAGAAGCAAGGCAAACCTATCAACTACGTCATTATGTCAGTCGATGATTTTACTTACCGTAAAAGTGTTAAAGACAACTTCATCGAAGATATCCTCGAAATGGAAATTACTGAAATAATTGACCCAGACAAGATTATAAAATAAAGGAGAGAGACATGTTTGACATTGAAAGCAAAAATCAAGACGAAATCGTATTCAGCACCAAAAAAGGCGCTATTAAAATCAATATTCAAGATAGCACCATTGATGCCAATCTTCCGGTCGGCAAAATTAAAGGCCCCTGCGAAGTAGAGATTGGTGACGCCACTATTCGTGGTATCGCCACAACATCCGGCAAGACTATTTATGATGTAGAGATTGGCGGCATCCATACTGGCATTATGGGCGGCATAGAAGAAAACCTTGATGACATCGTGGCGGACATACTCTGCACGTCGTCCATTCGTGCTATTCGCGAAATCGAACCCAAACTAATCATCTCCATGGGGAATGTTGATGGCATGGTGTCGGAGCTTAAACTCTCCGCCCGCACCGAGAAGAAACTTAAGATTAAATCGCCAGATAGTTTGCCAACCGCTAAAGAGGTGGTAGTCTTAAGCTAATGGGTTTCAATCTAGGCTATCTTCTAATTGTTCTCGTCATCATCGTGGGGTCTGTCATTCTGCACGAATTGGCACACGGCGTGATGGCTCATCTTTTGGGCGACGAAACCGCCAAACGTGCCGGCCGACTCACTCTTAACCCTATTAAGCATATTGACCCATATATGTCGATACTGGTTCCAGTTATCTTGTATTTACTGAGGGCGCCAGTGTTTGGCGGAGCTAAACCCGTCCCAGTCAACTATCATAATCTCAAATGGCGCGAATGGGGAATGGCGCTTGTCGCGCTTGCTGGTCCACTCACGAATTTTCTTTTAGCGCTAACGGCATTTTTGATCGGTCATTTTAGTGGGGCATTGTATAGTACCAGTGATGTTTTGTCGTTCACTTTTACGGAAATAGTCTACATCAATCTTGGCTTTATGATTTTTAACCTACTTCCAATTCCACCATTAGATGGTTCGCGTATTCTATATGCAATCTCGCCAGATTTTATTCGGCAAATTCTAGCCAATATCGAGAGATACGGCATAATTTTAATTTATATATTAATATTATTGTTCGGAGAAGTATTTTCGTCGGTCATGGTGGGCGGCGTGAATGGAATGTTGCAATTCTTTTATGCAATAGTTGGTCAATAATATTCTTCATGGGCAGGGTTTCTTTACAAAGATAGCCCTATAAGGTATAATAAAAATAGCCCTACCGGCAGCATGATTTTCCTGAATAATCATGTTATAGGGATTTCGTGGCTCACACCCGTGGGTGTGTCGCATAAGATTTTACCCACCTTGTATATATTACGGGGAAAACAGGTCGGCGGGGCTTTTAAGAGGTGGGCATGAAACAAAGAATACGCGTAGCTGGAATTATTAAGACTGAAGAGGGGGTTCTTATTTTGAAACGTAGCCGAGGTCGAGCGGAGGCCCCGGTTTTTTGGGAGCTACCCACTGGTAAAATTAAATTTGGTGAACAGCCGGAAGAAGCTTTTGTTCGGTCCTTATCTGAATATACCGGCCTCACCGCTACGGCTATTCAGCTCAAAGATGTTATTACTTTTTTAGCTTTGGAGGGCGCTAGCCGTCTCAGCAATCTGTATATTATCTACGAGGCCACCATAGATGCTGGTACTAAGCCACGGCCACACGATAGATATACAGCATATAAATATATTAAAGATATCTCTAACCTCTCGGTTCGTCTCAACGAGGCTAGCCTGTCTGTACTTGAAATTACCGAAGGGAAGATTACATCAAATCATGTCTCTCCGCGTGACACTGCCAGCGCTGCAACTATTTTTGTGGATGGCGCATCGCGTGGCAATCCCGGTCCATCTGGCATCGGTTATCGTATCGTAGATCCAGACGGCCACGTTCTTGAGCAAGGCGGAGAGTTTATCGGTTTTGCCACCTCTCGTGTTGCCGAATATTATGCCATGAAGAACGGTATTGAGCATGCGATGAGGCTGGGTCTTAAAACGGCTCGTTTTATTTCCGACAGTCTAATGGTAGTAAATCAGTTGAACGGCATTTTTGCCGTCAAGAACCAAGACGTCCTACCAATTTACGACGCCGTACAAAAATTACTCGCCAATTTTGATTCGGTATCATTTACGCATGTCCAGCGTTCCGAGAATTCCATTGCCGACCACGAAGCTAACTTGGCTATTGATAATATCTTAAAAAAATGATATCATAAAAGAAGCCAGAAAGATAATCACCTGCTTTTTGCAGGAGGAAAGTCCGGGCAACAGAGAGCATGGTAGTCGCTAACAGCGACCGTCCGTAAGGATAGGGAAAGTACCACAGAAACTAATACCGCCTATTTTAGGTAAGGGTGAAAAGAGTGAGGTAAGAGCTCACAGCGCGTCGTAGCGATATGTCGCGGAGGCAAACCCTACCTGTTGCAAGGAGTGCTATTAAACCCTAGCTCGGGGATGCACGCTTACCGCTTGAGCGCTATAGCAATGTAGCGTCTAGATAGATGATTATCGTCCTCTTTGAGGATACAGAACCCGGCTTAATGATGGCCTGCAAAAATCACCCTCGCGGGTGATTTTTGCTACGTTCCTGGTTAAGCGGATTTTTTATCGGCCATCTCTCTAGGAGATTTCACCAACCCTTTTTTCTTAAGCGTACGAAGAGCAGAAGTTGAAATGTTGCACTTAATCTTCTGTCCATTAATTACGATTGTGCGCTTAGAAACATTTGGCTTAAAAACCTTACGAGTATGTCTCTGAGAGAAAGAAACATTATGACCATACATTTTGCCTTTTCCGGTAACTTCACAGATAGCCATATTATTTCTCCTTCACTGAATTAACAATTGCTTTAAATGCTTCAGGGTTATTTACAGCGAGATCAGCCAAAACTTTGCGATCCAAAGTAATGTTTTTTGCCTTCATCCCAGCAATCAATTGAGAATAAGACATGCCAAGCTCTCTCGCGGCGTTATTTATACGGGTAATCCAAAGCGCCCTAAAATCACGCTTTTTATTGCGGCGATCGCGATAGCTATAACGCAAAGCCTTAATAACACCCTGGTTAGCTAAGCGATAACTACGAGTACGAGCATGCTGCATTCCCTTAGCAGCTTTCAAAATCTTCTTATGTCGGGCCATTGCGGCCACACCACGTTTTACTCTCATATTTAAACCCCTAATGCAGTCTTAATGTTTTTCTTAATTTTGCCATTGATAGCTGCAGCAGTTTTCATGTTGCGCTTCCTGGCTTTAGATTTCTTAGCGAGAATATGATTCCCGAAAGCACGTTCGCGCGTAATCTTCCCAGAACCGGTAATTTTAATACGCTTTGCCGTGCCTTTATGCGTTTTTAACTTTGGCATATAGGTTTTCCTTTAGTTTAATGGTTAGTATGTAATTTGCGACCAGGGAACCGTTAAAGTAGGAAATTACTTCTTCCGAATTCCAACTGATAAATTGCGTCCGCTAAACTGTGCTTTGCCTTCAACTACTACATCGTCGCCGATGAGTCCGATGACTTTATCGAGCAAGCTCTGACCAAGTTCCTTATGGGCCATCTCGCGCCCACGAAACACAATCATTATCTTGACTCGATCTCCGTCATCTAGGAAACCACGCATTTTGCGAACTTTAATGTTAAGGTCGTTATCTGAAATCTTAAGTCCAATTTTCATCTGCTTTAGCTCGGACTGCTTTTCGCGAGCCTTTTTGCGATTTTTGGCCTCTTCTTTCATTTTTTGATACTGGTATTTACCCCAGTCAATAATTTTAACGACCGGCGGATTAGCATTGGCGGCAATCTCCACCAAGTCTACTCCCTGTTGCCTCGCGAGAATCTGAGCATCCTTGCTCGACATGATGCCAAGCTGCTCTCCACTTGCGCCTATGACGCGCACCTCCGGATAACGAATTTCTCCATTTATTCGGGTGTGTGATGAGTTTTTGATAGTAATCCTTTCTTCTCTTGATTTAACCTGAGCTAATTATATCAATAAAACAATAAAAATGCAAGAGGTAAGTTATCTTTTACGGTAGGTTAGCGCCTCAGCAATATGTTCGGCCTTGATCACATCAGAATTATCAAGATCGGCAATAGTTCTTGCCACCTTGATAGTCTTAAAATAGGCCCGCGCCGATAGATTTAGTCCCTCCGAGGCCTTTTTAAGCAAGGCTTTGGCGGCAGGTTCTAGCTCGATTAGCTCTGACGTCTGAAAGGAAGTCAAAGAACTATTATACGTCCCATCCCGCCCAAAACGGGCTGTCTGCCGGGCGATTGCCCCCGTTATAGTATTTTTTACAGCAATGTGTTCTTCTGTTTTTGTTGTGTTTTGCTGCATCAAATCACTATTTTCTACTTTGTTAACGCTGACGTACATATCAATTCTATCCATCAGTGGTCCCGATAGTTTTTTCCGATAATTTTGAATTTGCGTCTCTGTACACTGGCATTCATGTGTAGGATCACCTAGATATCCGCACGGACATGGGTTCATCGTGGCAATCAGCATAAAATCTGCCGGATATACACTTTTGTGGCTTGCTCTAGATACCGCAATCACCTTATCCTCTAGGGGCTGGCGTAGTGATTCAAGCACCGATCTCTGGAACTCAGGTAATTCATCTAGGAACAACACACCCTTATGCGCCAAAGATATCTCGCCCGGCATCGCTCTTGTTCCGCCGCCAATAATGGATGTTGCGCTGGCCGTATGATGAGGCGCACGAAAAGGCCGCTCTGTGGCTATCTCGTCGGTGCTAAGCCCAGCCAGGGAATAAATTTTTGTGACAGCCACCATCTCGTCAGGGGTCAAATCTGGTAAAAGATTGGCGGCCGCCTTAGCTAGTAAGGTCTTGCCTGCACCAGGTGGACCAGAGATTAGAATATTGTGGTGCCCCGCAATAGCAATCGCCATAGCACGTTTAGCCGTTTCTTGCCCGCGTATATGGTCCAAAAACGCCCCAGAAACGGCCTTTTTGGACCTTGCGGGCCACTTTACTTCACTATCCGCGCTGACTAGTACCTCACCCTGATTTTTCAGCTGCAAATATAGGTTTTGGAGGGTATCTACTCCGTAAATAGTGATACCAGTTATAAGCGCTGCTTGTGACAAATTTTGCCGAGGTACGTAAACCACCTTTATCCCTAGCTTTTTAGCGGCCTCTACGATATTGATGACGCCTCTTATAGGGCGCAGTTTTCCAGTTAAAGACAATTCACCCACAAATAGTTTGCCGGCGGTGTCTGTCCCCACCAGTTGCCCAGATAATGTTAGGATGGCCAGTGCTATTGGCAGGTCCAGGTAAGAACCGTCTTTCATTAAGTCTGCTGGAGCCAGATTTATTGTTACTTTCTTATCTGGAAAACTAAAACTAGAGTTTACTATAGCACTGCGTACCCGCTCCTTTGCTTCATTTATCGTTTTATTTGCCATTCCTACTATATTGAAAGCAGGCAATCCACGGTTCATATCCCCCTCCACCTCTACGATTTTACCGTCAAAGCCGTAGGGTATTGCTGAATATATTTTACTTATCATGTGGCCTAGTTAACACAGTTCTAGGGATATTTCAACCCCCCACCCTAGAAACAAGAAAATTGTTCAGGGAATAACACCTTAATGCTTGTGGAAAACTTAACAAAAATTGAACAAAAAAAGTATGAAAAATATATTGACATTAGCATTTTTGAACGTTATAATAGAGATAGCTTTTGAATAAAAAAATTATTCAAAAGGTCAAAACAAAAATTTAGCCAAAATAACTCCACACTCTACTTAAGAAAGCCGGTTTTCCTCGCAGTTACCGGCTTTCTTCTTTTTATGTATAACAAAAAACACAGTTTTTCTTGCAAAAGCATCAAAAAATGCCGCTCCCGGCATTATTTTTTATACGATTGGTGGAGCTGGGGGATACTGCCTCCCCGTCCGAGTCGCCACATGGATATGAATCTACGTGTGTAGTTGTCTGTTTTGTCTTAGCATCTGCTTATAGTGGCAGAGAACGAAACTATAAGCTGCCATGGCTAAATGTCGGAATAGTGCTCGCCACTTCACTAAACTTATTTCCGTTGTATGATAATTTTAGCCCTACGGAACCTTGGACCAAAACCAGCCTATTAATAATTAGGCATAAGCTGGCATGTATGCAACATGCGCAGTTTTCGTGTTTTCTACACTTATTAATACTTACGGTATTTAATCGGCACGCATCATATCTGTTAACGATCCGTCTAAGCTTTGTCAGCCCCAACTTGTACTATTATAGCATACTTTTGTATATTTTTACAGTCTACACTATAAAACGCTGTAAAAAATACCATAATTTTTTACAACAAAAAGCCATTTTCCACTACATTGCTGTAAAAATTACAACAAAACGAACAAAAAAATAGAACAGAGAGCAAATAGGGAACAAAAAGTAAAAATTACATCAAAAAAGTTGAACAAATCTATTGATTTTCTGAAAATCTTATGCTAATATTAAGACAGTCGAGATGACTAAAACAAAAACAATAAACAAAAGGAGTTGGCTATGAAAAGAGTCAAGAAAAAAGCGAGATTCAAACCATAATGCTTGGCGGGCGAAAAGGTAATTTCTAGCTAGCCATAAATTACAAAATAGGAATTACCTAGAGCTCCGCGAAGCACTCCAGCTCGCGTAGAGCGCGTCAATAAATCTTTCACTCGCACCTTCCAAATCTAAAACATAAACCATAGTGAACAGAAAAAGTTGGCAAGGACATATGCTTCACCTAGCGTGAAGCGGTCAAAGGGAAGCATGGACAGGGTTGTGGCAAATAGTAATGTTAATTTGGGCCAGATAACCCGTCCGCTTCCCCCAAACAACAAACAGCTCTTGGGGGATTGAATTAGTTATGTTATAATAAAACCATGAAGCATAACCGTGTTATTGTAGCATTGAGCATTATAGGACTCGCAGCTTTAATTATAATGCTTACTCTTACTTCACCTACAGAAATCGGTCCTCTCGGTGTTTTATTATTTTTTACAACACTCTACATAGTGATTTTTGGGTTAACGTCGTTTATCATGCGATTTTTTTATCATGTTGCAATGAGGCGTGATAATTTTCGTAACAAAGATTATATCTATGCGGCAGTTATTTCATTTGGGCCAATTATGGTATTGATGGCGCGTTCTTTTGGCGCAATTAATATCTGGACGATTGGTCTTATTTTGATTTTTCTATTTTTGGCAGAGTTTTTAGTCATGAAACGTGCGTAATGTGATAAAATAAACATATGGATTATGGGCCTAGCAATAATCTCTCTCGCGAATCCGTCGATGATTTTTCGCCGGCAGAGTTTACCATGACCGATTTAAACCCAGAGCGTGATAACCGTAATCTTGGTAACCGCATTATATCGTCCGCAGTAAACACTATAGATGACATAGAGGCCTCAAAAGATACTACAAAATCTATGGACGCATCTTCTGATGCCGCAGAAGATAACCTAGAGGCAAACGAATCCACCCTTCTTGGGCAAATCGCCGTCATAGATTCTGCGCCAGAAATTCAGGCTACTGCTGATGTAGAACAAGTTTTTTATCCGCAAGGCGAGCATATCAGTAGGGAAACTCAAAAAGCGGTTGAGCGGCTCATTGATAATTTTAGCCAAAAAGATCAACCCCTCGGTGAGATCTATAATGAAATTATTGCTGCGCGCGCCGCCTACCAGTCCAATATAGCAGCGAGGAGTATCAATGAGTGAGATTTTGATTTTTGCTATCTCTGCCTCTCTACTACTTATTATTCTTATAGTAATTATTCTCGCAGTGCGTACTTCTGGACTTCGCAGGGCGATGCGCTACGAACGTAGTCTCAAAATGGTACCGCTCCTAATCCATCTACCGCCCACTACCGATGATACCGAGTCGCGGGGTCGCGATGAACGCGACGTAGCTAACGAGGCTATCTCTAAGGCTCAACTAATGTACTCAATCTTGAGCTCCACACTCGTCAAGAACACTAAGTCCCGCATTTATGGCCAGCGACATTTTTCCTTCGAGATTAATGCCAGTGATGGAATTATTCGCTATTACGCCTTAGTTCCATATGAGCTGGTCGATATAGTAAAACAGGCTATTCAATCTGCCTATCCTACCGCAAGGGTGGAGGAGCGCCCAGAAGAAAACATCTTTGTAAATGCCACCACCGATACTATTTCTGGGGCAGAGTTATCTCTGGAAAAAGATTACTATCTCCCAATTGTCACCTACGAAGACAGCCGGAGAGACGCTTCCATGGCGATATTAAATGCTTTATCCGCGTTGAACAAAAAAGAAGGTGCCGCTGTACAAATCTTGTTTCGTCCGGCAGACAAAAATTGGGCCTCAAACGGCAAGCAGCGTATAAAAAATATACAGACTGGCAGCCAAACTACCACCAAAACAACTGGTGCGGGTATTGGACAGTTTGTAATCGATGTGATCAGGGCTCCATTTGAGGTGCCAGAGATGCATGAAAAAACTGAAGTGGTCGAGCAGACTACCACCGTTGACCAAAACGAAATATCAGCCATCTCTGAAAAATTGCGTTACCCGGCTTTTGAAACGCTAATTAGAATTATTGCTGCTACAGATAATAAAGTCCGTTCTGAGGCCGTAGTTGGCAGCATCGTCTCGGCCTTTTCGCAATTCAACTCGCCAGAACTCAACGGTTTTAAGGTTAACTTCTTCAAAGACATGCGAAAATTCGCTTCGGACTATTCATTTCGGTTTTTCCCCTTAAAAACACGAACAAATATTTTGAACAGTATCGAACTAGCTTCTATTTTTCATCTGCCAGAGCAGAATGCCATCCCGAATTCTCAGGTAGAGCGCCAACTCTTTAAACAGGTGGACGGCCCTGCAAGACTTACCACAGAAGGTGTCTTTCTGGGTACCAACCAATTTAGGGGTAACGATAAATCTATTTATCTGTCCGACGATGATCGTCGTCGCCATATGTATGTAATTGGGCAGACGGGCATGGGTAAATCGGTTTTTCTGGAGAATATCGCCTATCAAGATATGCGTGCCGGCCGGGGTTTCGCCTTTATCGACCCACATGGTGATGCTGTTGAGGCTCTCTTAAAACGCGTACCAGAAGATAGGATAGACGACGTAATTTATTTTGACCCCGCCGATATTGAGCATCCAGTCGGTATGAACATGTTTGAGTTTACCTCTGAAGACCAAAAAGATTTCATAGTGCAAGAAGGTATCTCTATGTTGCAGTCGCTCTTTGATCCGAATAATCAGGGTTTCTTCGGTCCGCGTGGCCAGCACATGTTTAGAAATGCTGCTCTTCTCCTCATGAGTGATCCCGCCGGCGCTACATTTATTGACATACCGCAGTGTTTTACCGACCCAGAATTCGTCAAATCTAAGCTCAAATATGTCACGGATAAGGCCGTCTACGATTACTGGACAAAAGAATTTCCAGCTTCACAAAAGTCTAATGATGCCGGCGAAGTCATTACTTGGTTCGCAAGTAAATGGGGTCCGTTCCTGTCCAATACCACCATGCGAAATATCTTAGGCCAAGTTAAGTCCGGCTTTAACATTCGCGAGATTATGGACAATAAAAAGATTTTCCTAGTTAACCTTTCGAAGGGTAGACTAGGCGATATCAATGCGAATCTTCTCGGTATGATTTTTGTAATGAAGTTCCAACAGGCAGCCATGAGTCGTCAGGATGTCCCAGAAGAAGAACGTCAAGATTTCTGCCTCTATGTTGATGAGTTCCAAAACTTTGCCACAGATTCGTTTGAATCGATTTTGAGTGAGGCTCGCAAATATCGCCTTAACCTCATTGTCGCCAATCAATTTATGACACAGCTCACGGACAAAATTCGGGAAGCTCTGCTCGGTAATGTTGGTACCGTTATCTGTGGCCGCGTTGGCATTACTGATGCCGATTTGATGGTTAAGGCATTTACCCCCACTTTCACCGCTGAAGACCTCACTAAGACCCCTAATCACTCTGCAATTGCTAAGGTTATGATGTTTGGCATGCCGACTAGCGCTTTCACCATTGAGTTGCCAGCACCTATGGGCGAACCAAACGAACAACTAATGGAATCGCTCAAAGTCTACTCTGCTACTAGATTTGCCAAAACGCGTGCCGAAGTGGAAAGGGAAATTCAGGCCCGATGGTCTGCCGCCGAGAAACAAGCTGGGCGTGAGCTTCCGGTGGCGCCAGACGAGTCCGTCAAAAATGCCCCTACGACGCACGTAGAGGCCCCTAGCAACGATTCTAGCACAGAACCTGGGTTTCTAGACGGCTGGCTTGCAAAAAAGCCTTAAAAGGTGTATACTAGAAAGGTATATTTAAGAAGAGGTACCAAAATGGCTGAAAAAGAAGCCTATGATTCGTCTGAAATTCGTGTCCTAGAGGGTCTTGAGCCAGTCCGTCTAAGACCAGGCATGTATATCGGTTCTACCGGTTATGATGGCTTGCACCACCTTATTAAGGAAATAGCAGATAACTCCATAGATGAAGCTATTGCTGGTTTTGCTAACAAAATTGAAATCACTATCTTGCAAGACGGCGGCGTGCGCGTAGATGATAACGGCCGCGGTATTCCAGTAGATATTCATCCTAAAACTAAAAAATCCACCCTTGAGACTGTACTTACCGTATTGCACGCTGGTGGTAAATTTGGTGATGGTGGTTATAAGGTATCATCTGGCCTGCATGGCGTAGGTTCTTCTGTAGTGAATGCCTTGTCTACCCACATGATCGCTGAAGTGTATCGCGACGGCAAAACTCACCATATCGAATTTGACACCGGTAAGCCAACCATGGATCTTAAAGTTACCAAGGGCTCACCTAAAGAACACGGTACCTCTATTACTTTTTATCCGGACCCTACCATTTTTAAGGAAACTACAACCTTTGAATATAGTTGGGTTGCAAGCTACGCACGTCACCAAGCCTATCTCACTAAAGGCATTCTAATTACGGTCAAAGATGAACGCACTGGCGCCAGGGAATCATTCTATTTTGAAGGTGGCATCAAGAGCTATGTTAAGCGCTTAAACCAGGGCAAGGAACTTCTTTCTGATGATATATTCTACGTTGAAAAACAGATTAATGACACTGGTGTAGAAATCGCTTTACAGTATAACGATACTTTTGCTGAAATCATGAAGCCATTTGCTAACAACGTTCTCACTCCAGATGGCGGTATGCACGTAGTAGGCTTCCGTACGGGGCTCAATCGCACCATTAATGACTACGCCCGCAAAAACGGCCTCCTCAAAGAAAAAGAAGACAATCTCACTGGCGACGACATCAAAGAAGGCCTTACCGCAGTTATCTTAGTAAAATTGCCAGATCCGCAGTTTGAAGGTCAGACCAAAAACAAGCTTGGCAACCCAGAAGTAAGAGGCTATGTCGATAAAATTATGACCGAATATTTTGGGTATTATCTAGAGGAAAACCCAGCGATTGCTAAGAAAATCGTCGGCAAAGCCACATTGGCAGCACGCGCTCGTAAAGCAGCACGCGCCGCAAGGGATAACGTTATCAGAAAAGGTGCTTTTGAAGGTCTCAACCTACCTTCTAAACTTGCAGACTGTTCGAGTCGCAACGCTGAAGATTGTGAATTATTTATCGTAGAGGGCAACTCTGCTGCCGGTTCCGCTAAGGAAGGACGTGATTCCAAGATTCAAGCTATTTTGCCTTTGCGCGGTAAGGTTCTGAATACGGAGCGAGCCAGATTGGATAAGATGCTCGCCAATCAAGAGCTAGTGTCTCTAATTAAGGGCTTAGGTGTAGGTATCGGTGATCAGTTTAACCTAGACGGTTTGCGCTACCATAAGATAGTTTTCATGACCGATGCCGATGTGGATGGCTCTCATATCTCCACATTGCTTCTAACGTTCTTCTTCCGCTATATGCCAGAGGTTATTAAGGCTGGACACGTTTATCTTGCTAAACCACCTCTATTTGGCTTAATTAAAGGTACTGGCCAGGGGCGTAAAATAGATTATATTTACGACGAGCAGGCCCTAGAAGAGACATTGACTAAGAAAATTGCCGAACGCAAAGCTGCTGGAGTCAAGATAGACGAAGATGCTGAACGCTTTAAGCAGGCAGGCTACACTGCGCAGCAACGCTTCAAAGGTTTAGGCGAAATGGACGCCTCTCAGCTTTGGGAAACTACTATGAATCCAGAAAATCGCATTTTAATTCGTGTCAACATCGAAGATGCCGAAAAAGCCGATGCTATCTTCTCTAAGCTCATGGGAGATCAAGCAGAGCTTCGCAAAAACTTTATTCAGGCAAGGGCGGCCTCTGTCGATCTTGACGACCTGGACTTTTAAGGAGGATTTATGGAAGACGATAAAGAAAAAATGAATACAAGCGAAAACAATGACTCCACCAATATCAATGATTCTGCCAACACCAATATTGCATCAGATGGCATTGAGCTACGCACCGTAGAAAATACGATGGAAGATTATTTCCTACGATACTCACTATCAGTTATTGTAGACCGTGCATTGCCAGATGTACGTGATGGCTTAAAGCCAGTCAACCGCCGTATATTATATGCCATGAACAAAAATGGTTGGAAAGCGCCGCATGCAACAGTTAAGTCTGCTCGTATCGTGGGTGAAGTAATGGGTAAATATCATCCGCATGGTGACTCCTCAATCTATGATGCCATGGTTAATCTAGCACAGCCATGGAAGATGCGCTACACATTGGTAGAAGGGCAGGGTAACTTTGGCTCTATGGACGGCGATGAACCAGCTGCTTCGCGCTACACCGAGGCTCGCCTCGACAAAGTGGGCGCCGAACTTCTTGCCGATATCGAGAAGGAAACCGTTGATTTCCGTGATAACTTTGACGGTACCGAGAAAGAGCCTGCGGTCTTACCATCTGCTGTGCCAAACATTCTCTTGAATGGTCAGATGGGCATCGCCGTTGGTATGGCCACCAACATTCCGCCGCATAATTTAGGCGAATTAGTTGACGCTACTGTTGCTCAAATAGAAAATCCAGATATTACCCTGGAGGGCCTCATGAAATACGTAAAGGGCCCAGATTTTCCAACCGGCGCCGAAGTTTATGGCGGTGCGCCAATGAAGCAGGCTTATGCCACCGGTAAAGGTTCGGTCGTGATTCGTGCTGTAGCCAATATTGAAGAGCGTAAAAATGGACGCTACAACATCGTTATCACCGAAGTCCCTTACGGCATGAGCAAGGAAGATTTTATTGATAAGGTCCGTGATTTAGTTCTCGCTAAAAAGCTAGACCACATTGCTGATGCTCGTGATGAATCTGCGCGTGGCAAAGTTCGTGTGGTCATAGAATTAAAGAAAGATGCCTTCCCGAAGAAGATTTTGAACCAGCTCTACAAACTCACGCCACTCCAAACTTCGTTCCATTATAATATGTTGGCACTCGTTGACGGTATTCAGCCTCGTATCCTAGGACTCAAAGAGATTTTGGCGGAGTTCATTAAACATCGTCAAAAAGTCATCCGTCGCCGCACTGAATTTGATTTGCGTAAGGCCAAAGAGCGTGCGCATATCCTCGAAGGCTTAAAAATTGCCCTAGATAATATTGACGAGGTCATCAAAGTCATTCGCTCGTCTTATGACGATGCCGACAAGCAGCTCATGTCGCGCTTTGGTTTGTCGGAGATTCAGGCCAATGCTATTTTGCAGATGCAACTTCGCCGTTTGCAAGGCTTGGAACGCGATAAAATTGAAGAAGAATTGAAGCAACTTCACGAGCTAATCGCTAAACTTGAAGCTATCTTGGCTGACGAAAACGAAGTCTTGCGCGTAGTTAAAGAAGAGCTTATCGCCATTAAGGAAAAATACGACGATCCACGCCGCTCAAAAATCATCAATCATGAAGTGGGCAAATTCTCTGAGGAGGAACTTATTCCAGAAGAAGAGAGCGTCATCTTGCTCACAACCGAAAATTATATGAAGCGCGTCCCTCAGGCTGATTTTCGCCGTCAAAACCGTGGCGGCAAAGGCAAACGTGGTATGACCACAAAAGAGGAAGATGTGATTGCTCAAATTATGACGGCAAATTCACACGACTACCTTCTATTCTTTACTAATCAAGGTCGCTTGTTCCGTATGAAGGCCTACGAGGTGCCACAGGCTTCCTTGGCGGCAAAGGGTACTGCTGCCGTTAATATGCTCAATATGCATCCAGAAGAAAAAATCACCGCCATTATCAAGCAGGGCGAAGGTGTAGAAAATGGATTCCTATTTATGGCCACCAAGAAGGGAACCATCAAAAAATCTGCCATTAAGGACTTCTTCAATGTGCGTAGTAATGGTCTTATCGCCATCAAGCTTGATGCTGGCGATGAACTTAAATGGGTAAAAGAAACTACCGGCGAAAATGATATTGTCATTTCTACTTCAGCTGGACAGGCCACACGCTTTAATGAGAAGGAAGTGCGTGCCATGGGGCGTTCTGCTATGGGCGTACGTGGTATGAGGCTCCGTCCAAAAGATGAAATTGTCGGTATGGATGTCATTACGGATCCTAAACAAAAACTTCTTGTTGTCTCGGCCAATGGCTATGGTAAAGCCTGCCTAGTTTCTAACTTTCCGCCACATAAACGTGGTGGGGTTGGTATTAAGGTCGCTGCGGTTACCGACAAAACCGGTCCAATTGTAGCCGTTCATACCCTAGACCCAGCCGCTAAGGAAGTCATTATGATGTCCACTAAAGGTCAAGCCATTCGGGTTGCGATGAAAGAGATTCCTACGCTTGGTCGGGCTACCCAGGGTGTACGTATCATGCGGCTTGGCGATGGCGACGCCGTAGCTTCACTAGGCATTGTCTTGCCAGAAGCTGAGCCAGAAGATGCCACTAGCGATGTTCCATCCGATACCGACAAACCAAAAGCCTAATGTTTTTTAGCAAAAGCGCTTCACAAAAATCAACTCCCGCTTAAGTAGGGGGTTGATTTTTTTCTTCAACTATGCATATATTCCTCTCAAATTAAAATAAGGAGACCGATGTGAAGAAAAAACATTTGTTTTTATTATCAACTTTAATCGCCACACAAGGAGTATTGCCAGCATTGAGCACATCAGCGCTTACTGCCGACGCAGTAGACCGCAACAAAGCCAACTGGACCATAGAAGAACTTTTGGCCATAAAGCCAGAGTTCGACGCTTATTTAGAGGAGCAATGTGGAACCGACCTATATTGCATAGACGAATCTAGAGCTGAGCATCGCAGTACTGGTGGCATTTATGGCGCAGTGGCGGCCATGGAAATCAACAAAATCGTTGTCTCGGAGATATCGCCAGCTCTTGGTAAACTCAAAGTTTACTACATGGATGAATATTTTGATTATAGTAACAGTTTAGTTGCAACGGATCCCATCACTAAGTTTGAGCTATACTGGATTGATGAAAGCACTCCAGACCCATCGTATGGCTACACTGGTAAAGGATTTCGTGACTACTCGCGCCTAATTGCTAATGGCGCTGCCTCCGCAAACGGGATTCATCTCATTTCTTACGAATATCTACCAGAAAAAGAAGCAGGCTGGTTCACGCCGTATGTTTACCATGAATACACCTTCGACCCAGTTGTGACTTTGCCGCACAACTCGGTCTATGTTTACGCAATGACGGAGCACGGTAGCCTGCAACGAGCTTACGATTTTAGCAAATGTGTGCCCAACCTCACCTCAGACAATAACAGTTGTAAAGGTGTTTTTTCGAGCACTAACTACCCTAAGTATTCTTTTGTGGCCGGCGAGTACCAAACCGAAGAAGAGCCTACTTTGCCAAATACTCCCGATACTCCCGATACTCCAGATACGCCAGACGCACCAGATACTCCCGATACGCCTGATACACCAGGCGTGCCAGACAATCCCGATACTCCTGACACTCCAGACATTCCAGAAACTCCAAACACACCAAACAATCCCGATGCCCCTGACACTCCAGAAACTCCGGAAACACCTGACGTCCCTGATACCCCTAGCAGTTCAGAAGATCCGAACATTTCACCCGATGACATTAGTAGTGTCACCACGCCTGGTAGCACCACAGATACTGCATCTAATGGGGCCCCATCTAGCACCTCCAGCACAAATAAAGCCACTGCAAAACCTATCACTACTGCCGCTATAGCCACAATAGCCAAAAACACCGTTCCAAAAAACGATGCAGAGACAACTGTAGAGACGCCACTCGGCAATTTTATAGAAACGCCCGCTTCCGACGCTGTCGATAAACAGTACGACTACAATAGTAGGGAATCAAGTAACGAATTTCCTTGGTGGATATTGGCCCTGGTGGGCGCTAGCTTTGGTGTATTTTTCATTGGATTTGTCTCAAAACGCAAGAAATAGCCCCAATAAAATCCCCATTTGCTCATGAAATGGGGATTTTATAAAAAAAGTCCAAAAAAGTCCAAAAAAAGTGTTGACAAAATTAATGGTGTGCGATAAACTTATATTAGTCTAAAGCTGCGAGAGGTTAATTTGTGAGTCTTTAGAAATAGTTTAACAATTTAGTTGTGCAATTAACTCGTCAAACGAATATTTTATTCTTTGATGTTTTTCATCGTCAGTTTTTTAATTTGAGTTTTTCAATCCTAGTTGTGATGGGATTTCCTCCCTTGAAACTCTTAACCAAGTGATTGGTTACGAGGTTGCATG
>JAFRGM010000002.1 GCA_017433855.1 Candidatus Saccharimonadota bacterium
CATCCTGAGCCAGGATCAAACTCTCCATTAAAGGCTCTAAAAAGAGCCGGATTATTTGAAAACTCAAATATAAAAGACTGACGAATAAAATTGCACAACTAAATTGTTAAACTATCTCCAAGAGACAGCTAGAAAATAAAAGCTCTCGCAGTTCTCAGACTCCTCTAATCTTATCTCACCTGTTTAAAAATGTCAAGAGTTTTTTCAAATTTTCTAGGTTTTTTATCAAAAATCTACGTTTTTACTTTAAAATCAAGCCATTAAAATCAAATTTAGCACCAACGCTACTATAGTCCCTAGAATCACTCCCACCATTACCTCCGCAATCGTATGCCCTTCCACTACCTTTAGTGGACGCTTCAAAAGCGTATTAAGCGCCCGACCTTGCTTCCCCACTGCATAGCGCACGCTGCTCGCATCGTGCATCACAATCAAAAGCACGCAAACCGCCAATGCGAATACTGTCGAGTCAAATCCCGCCACCAAGCCAGTCGTTACCGTGGCAGCCGTAAAGCTCGCTGTGTGTCCAGATGGCATACCACCGTCCTTGACTAGCCAAGCCACTGCCTCTTGCGCACTAAATTTACCCTTATGGCGCACTATTTCTATTATCAACTTACTTATTTGTGCTAACGCCCAAGCAATAATAAAAGCTACGATAATCAAAAAACCATTTTTCATACAACAATTATAGCATTTTTCTTTCGTTTCAGCATCTCCGCCCAATACTGGCACATCCAAAGTACCATAATAGCCATCATCTACCCAATTATCGCTCGTTAACGTTTTCGCGCCAGTTAACAAATGGGCCGCTACGTTCGCCTCCGAGTCCGTCATTGTCTCCGCTAAGCTATTAATCGCTTCGCCAGTTTCCACGTTGTTAATCTCATTTTCAACATTATTATCTGGCTCAAGTGTAGCTGCACTACCTTCTTCGTCAACATTAATCATCTTCGGTTTCCAGCCTGTATAATCTATCCCCTCCGTTTCCGCCTCTGGTAGCACTTCATACATTCCACCCCACTGTTCATAATCTTGTGTCATCCTGATAATTCCCCACTTAGTCGAAATTGGACGGCAAACTTTAGCTGTAGTCACTACACAACTCGTATAATCTATCCCACCCACCCAAATCTGGTTTTCGCCCATCGGGTTACGTACCTCCACCGCGTAATAAAGTCGTCCGTCACTCGCACGATAATCATTCCCTAGCTTCGGTTCCATGCTAGCCGCCGGCGCTTGATAACTCACCCCTGAACCGCTGCTTAATGTCGCATCGCCCAAACTTCTTCGCACCACCACCGTCCCCCAATCTGGCTCATCTAATCCTGTCTCTTCCATCATCGCCCGCGTCACCACTTGTCCATTCATCGCATACACTATCTGAAACTGCGTTATCACGTTGTCGGCATGTGTCATGTCATAATAACCAATATCTAGTATTCCGCTCGACAAATCCAGTCGCGTCACTATACAGACCGCTCCATCCGCCTCCTCCTGAGTCTGTACGCTTATTGCACTAGCCGTCAACGCTTGCCCCACTCGCATCCTTCCAGCCGCCACCATCACCACCAGCCCC
>JAFRGM010000010.1 GCA_017433855.1 Candidatus Saccharimonadota bacterium
AACGCTTAAAGGATATTAATTCCTACAAGGGTATCCGCCACAAGGCTAAATTACCAGTCAACGGCCAACGTACTCGTACGAATGCACGTACTCGTAAGGGTAAGGCGATCGCGGTCGGTGGTGCACAACCAAAGGCAGCAAGTAAAACTTAAGGAGCGAATATGGCAGAAGAAGAAAATAAGAAAACTACTGCTACGCCAGAAGCTACTGTTAGTGCGGCGGCTCCAAAGGCAAAGGCAGCAAGAAAGGGCAAGCGGATTGTCAATGCTGGAGCAGTACATATCCAGGCTACCTTTAATAATACAATTATCAGTGTTACCGATAAAACTGGCGCGGTGCTTTCGGCTTCGAGCGCTGGGGCAAATGGTTTTCGTGGCTCTAAGAAGGGTACGGCATTTGCGGCAGGCGTAGCAGCGGAAAAGGCACTTGATATTGCAAAGAAAAATCACGCGCTCAATTCTGTAGACGTTTATGTGTCTGGAATTGGCTTAGGTCGTGATGCTGCGATTCGTGCAATTTCGACGGTTGGTATTAAGATTGACAGTATTACTGATGTAACCCCGATTGCACACGGTGGTGTGCGTCCGAAGGGAGAAAGGAAACCGTAATGGCTCGCGATAATTCTCCAATTGTAAAACAAAGTCGCCGTGAAGGCTATGCTTTGGCGCCAAAAGCTCACAAAGTGATGGCCAAAAAGTCCGGTATTCCGGGTGAGCATGGCAATATGAGAGTGCGTGGTGGTAGCCTTTACCTTACGCAGCTCCGCGAGAAGCAGAAAGTACGTCGTACTTATGGGCTGCTCGAAAAACAATTTGCAAAACTAATGAAAGAAGCACAAAAAGCTGAAGGTCTAACTGGCGAAAAGTTGCTTGAGTTTCTTGAGAGACGTGCAGATAATGCAGTGTTTCGTGCTGGTTTTGCTACCACTCGTCGTCAAGCACGACAATTGGTGTCTCATGGACATTTTCTATTGAACGGTAGAAGAATTGATATTCCGTCAATTCGTTTGAACCCGGGTGATGTTCTGGAAGTTCGTCCAATTTCCCAAAAATCTGAGTACTTCAAAAATCTCCCGAATATAATGGGGGCGGCAGCCGCTACTCCTCTTTCTTGGCTCAAAGTTGATGGCAAGAAAATGAAAATAGAAGTGACTGGCCTTCCGAAGCGCGACGAGGCGGAAGCTGGTATCAACGAACAACTAATCGTAGAGTACTACTCACGTTAAGGAGAAAGAATATGACTACAAAAAATATTCATGAAGCAGAACTTGCGGAGGTGCGGGAAATTGGTGAAAATCAAGCTGAGTTTGTGGTGCGCCCGCTTTATTATGGGTACGGCAACACCCTCGGCAACTCGTTGCGCAGAGTACTGCTTTCTAGCGTGAAAGGTGCTGCGATTACGGCGTTTTCGATTGAAGGCGTAACGCATGAGTTTACTACGGTGCCTGGCATTCGCGAGGATGTAGTGGATATCATGCTGAATCTCAAGAATATTCGCTTTAAGATGCATACTGATGCTCCAGTTGAACTTACGCTTGAGATTAAAGGTGAAAATCAGTCTGAGAAAGATGGTGATAAGCGTGTAGTAGCTGGTGATATTAAGTTGCCAGCTGAGGTCGAGATTGCAAATCCTAACCAGGTGATTTGTCATATTGATGACCCGAAGTATACGCTGAAAATGCATTTTGTAGTGGAAACTGGACGCGGTTATCTAACGATTGAACGTGCTTCAGAAGATAGAATCCACTCGGACATGATCGCAATTGATGCGGTATTTACGCCAGTTTTGCGTGTTCGCTACAAGGTAGAAAATACGCGTGTTGGTCAAGATACCAATTTGCAACAGCTCACCTTGACGGTGGAAACTGATGGTACGATTACGCCACGCGAGGCTTTTGAGGAAGCAGCGGCGATTTTGGTAAATCAGTACACTGCGCTTGCTGGTGCTACAAGAGTAGAGTCTACTCCAGCGCCAGGTAGCAACAAAGAGGAGGAAGATTCTGGATTATTACTTCCGATTGATGAACTCAATCTTTCTGCTCGTACCGCTAATGCACTTCTTAACAATGAGATTAAGACCATTCGTGATTTAGTAACTCTCTCGGAGAGTGATCTTAAAGATTTGAAAGGTTTTGGTCAGAAGGCATTAGACGAAGTTAAAGAAAAGTTAACGGAGTTAAATATTTAATATGCATCGCCACGGATATAAAGGCCGCAAATTCGGCCGTGAAACCGATCAGAGGTTGGCACTCACGCGTGGGCTGATGTGCTCTCTAATCAAATACCAAACTATAACTACAACTCTCGCGAGGGCAAAAGAAATTCGTCGGACGACCGAGAAACTAATTACGCTTGCTAAGAAGGGTGATTTGGCAGCTCGTCGTCTAGTAATTGCACGTCTTAACGATATTGAGACTGGTGATTTGCTAGTTGACGTAATTGCTCCACAGATTAAGCGTGATTCTGGTTATTTAAGGATTGAACACGCTGGTTATCGTCGCGGGGACAACTCTGAGATGGGGACAATCTCTTTCGTAGATGAAATCTCGTTTGAGCAACCTAAAGCAGAGAAGCCAGCTAAAGCCGAAAAGGCATCTAAGCCTGAAAAGGCAGAGAAGCCAGCTAAGGCTGCAAGCAAAAAGGAGGATAAATAATGAAAACTTATTCTCAAAAAGCGTCTGAAATTAAGCGCGAGTGGTGGATAATTGACGCTGCGACTTTGCCACTAGGTAAATTGGCGGTAGTAATTGCTGACAAGTTAATGGGCAAAAGCAAAGTGACTTATACCCCACATATCGACAATGGTGACTATGTAGTAGTCGTAAACGCGAAAAATATCAAAGTTACCGGTAATAAAATGGTAGATAAAAAATACTATCGCCATAGTGGGTTCCCGGGCGGTTTGACAGAATTGAAACTTGAGGAAGTGATTGAAAAGAATCCTGCTCTTGCCATCTCTGAAGCCGTAAAGGGAATGCTCCCGAAGAACAAATTAGCTGCTGACAGATTGGCAAGGCTTCGTATCTTTGATACGGCAGAGCATGCACATGCAGCGCAAAATCCAAAGGAGATTAAATAATGGTAGACGCAAAGAAATATGTTTACGGCTTAGGGCGTCGCAAATCTGCTACGGCTACTGCACGCCTCTACAAGGGTAAGGGTGAAATCACAATCAACGGTAAGCCGGCGCTAGAATATCTATCTAGCAATAAGTCTTACATGGCTGAGGTGACTGACCCACTAGCGATTGCTGGTAAGCAAAAAGATTACGATGTGACCATCGTAGTAAAAGGTGGCGGTTTGGCTGGCCAAGTAGATGCGATTAAACTCGCTATCTCCAAGGCCCTAGTGCTTGAAGCGCCAGATTTAAGACCAGTGCTAAAGAAAGCCGGATTGACTTCTCGCGATCCACGCGAAAAGGAACGCAAAAAGTATGGCTTGCGCTCGGCTCGCAAACGCGAACAGTTCAGCAAACGTTAATACAAAAAATAAACCCTCTTGGAGGGTTTATTTTTTTAGGTATCATTTGTATGGTGGAGACGATGAGATTCAAACTCACGACCTCTGCAATGCGAATGCAGCGCTCTATCAACTGAGCTACGTCCCCATTACTAATATTATATCATACTTTGTATTTTAGTGGTGAAAAAGGCGGCTCGGGGCCGCCCATTTCAGAAAGTGCTAAGGTATAGTCGATCATCGACTGGTAAGGATCTTTGGTGGAACCAAATTCAAAATAGATCCGTTCGCCATTTTCATTGATGGCATAATAGTAATTATGCCAACCATTTTCTGCTACTTCCTCTTCGGCGTGGAAGTAGTAGAACCCGTCGGGGAGTGACACCGTGGTATCACCATTGACATATTTGGCATATTGCCGAATGACATCAATGGCCAAATACATCATGCGGTCGCTAGGTCGCTCGGTGTATGTTTCGGGGGTGGCGTACTGATTTTTGGCTTTGAGTAAAGCCTCGACACTGTCGCCTGTGAAAATACCTGATCTTAAGCGCCACAGTACGTTCCAGAAGAATAGAGATACCTCATAGTCGCTCTCGATGACGCGACATTCTGCTTCGGCAACATTTGCCATGCAGATAGCGTCAGCAGCAGTAACGCCGCACGGATAGCGGTTGAGGTGGCTCTCGAGAGAGACCAGTTCTGGGAAAACTTCGGCATCGTAGATGTAAGCCGGCTCCATGGCTGGCTTACTGTAGGCCGGATTTTCGGCTATTTCGCGAGCGATGACGCTTGGAAGCTCAGCCTCGCGATCGATTTCCTCAAGGACTCTCTGTCTGCGGCTCTCGTGGATTTCTGCCATCTGTCGAATGGTGTTTTGGTAGATGGCGTCGTGGACGGCGAATTTTGCCATCTCTATTCTGTCGGCGTGGAGTTGGATTTTAAGAAACCCGATACCGACAAAACAGGCTATGATGGTAGCTGTTGCCAGGGGTATGACTCTTCTCGAAAACATTTTACTATTTACCTCCTATACCTTTGTTAAGGTGCATCTTATAATTATAGCACAGATTGTACAAAAAGTCAATAGGATGAATAGGTGGGTGACTAGATTGAGTGACGCCAAGGGCGATTAGTTAATGCCTGGAACAGGGAAAGAAGTGGCGAGAGCGGTGACTTCGGCGTGGATTTTGCTAAAGGCATCTGCATAGTCGGCGAGATGCTCTTCGCTGCCAGCGGCCTGGCAAAGATCGGCAACTTGTTTCATCCAGAGAGCTAGCTTTTCCATTTCGGCGAATCCTAAGCCGCGCGTAGTAATGGCTGGTGTGCCGAGGCGGACACCAGACGGACGAAATGCGGCGTTTTTATCATGTGGTAGAGAGTTGGCATTGAGGGTGAGACCAACTAAGTCGAGAGCTTTTTCGTAAAGTTTGCCATCAAAGCCAAAAGATTTTTGAACGTCAATTAGTATGAGGTGGTTTTCGGTGCCATTACCTTGCAGAATAAATCCTTGTGCCTGAAGGGCGGCGGCTAGAGCGGAAGCGTTTTTTATGATAGCCTCAGCATAGGCTTTGAATGCCGGTTGCATTGCCTCGTAGAAAGCAACGGCTTTGGCGGCAATAATGTGCTCTAGCGGGCCACCTTGAGTGCCCGGGAAAACGGCGCGGTCAATTAGGATCGGGATATTCTCGAGTGTGTGGGCGGGTTTTTTGAGAGGCGAAGCTACATTGCCCTTGCTTAAGATAAGACCGCCGCGTGGGCCACGCAGAGTTTTGTGAGTGGTGGTAGTCATTACGTCGAAGCCGTAATCTAGTGGATTGGGGTGAACGCCGCCGGCGATGAGCCCTGCTACATGTGCCATATCGGCCATCAGCAAGACTTCGTGGCCAAACTTAGCGGTGACTTTTTCACGGATGGTGGCAACGCGAGCAAAGTCTGGGATTTTCATAAAAGCCGAGTAGCCAACCAAGATGATTTTAGGATCGCAGTCCAGGGCTTTGGCTTCTAGGTCGGCATAATCAATGTCGCCAGATTCGGTAACGCCGTAGCCAACAAAATTGTAGATATGGGCACTTTCTGTGACTGGAGAGCCATGGGTGAGGTGGCCGCCGGCCGGAAGTGACATGCCTAGGATGGTGTCACCAGGCTCTGCCCAGGCAAAATAAACCGCATTGTTGGCCTGAGCGCCAGAATGAGGTTGCACGTTAGCGTGGCTGGCATGGAAGAGCTGACAGGCGCGGCTAATGGCGAGGCGCTCAATACGATCGACGTTGGTCTGCCCGCCATAATAGCGGTAGTTTGGTAAAACTTCTGTGGCGATTTTGTCTTCGTCCCAGCCTGGAATGCCCTCAAAGCTGGGGTAACCCTCAGAGTATTTGTTGGTTAAAATGCTGCCCATGGCGGCGAGGACGTTACTGGAAACGTAGTTTTCGCTAGGGATAAGTTCTAGGCCCTCAGTTTGTCTAACTTTTTCGTTTTCGATTAAATCAAATATTAAATCTTTCATTTTATTCCTCTCTATAAGGTGGCGGGTCCTGTCACACCTTTTCCCTCCCACGACATCCTCTCGGCGCAAGCGCCTGCGAGCTTCGTGGGATCCCTTCCAGGTGTGCCACCCGCCTAGCCTCTTTATATCAATGTATATTTGACGAAAGTGAAAGTTAAATCATTTTCGGAACCTTTCTTAATTACAGTGCGGGAATATTTGCTGGGGTCGAAGGCGGGAAAAAATGTATCGGCTGGAGTGGTGGTATCTACTTCGGTGAGGTAGAGGTGCTTTGCGAAGGGCAAGGCCTCAGAATATACCATACCGCCGCCAATGACGAATAGCTCTTCTTCGGAATTTTGCCATGATTCTAGGAATTGACGTAAGTTATGAACTGGCTCGATGCCGTCTGGTAAAGTTTCTGGGTGGCTCGTGCTAACAAAATTGGTACGCCCAGGCAAAGCATGACCGATGCTTTCAAAAGTTTTGCGCCCCATTAAGACTGGGTGGCCCATGGTAGTGGCTTTGAAAAACTGCATATCTTCTTTGATATGGAAAACCAACTGGCCATTTAGGCCTAGCTCGCGATTTTTTCCAATTGCTGCAATTAAACTAATCATATTATTCCGTAACTGGCATTTTGATTGCCCCTAAATTTTGGTAATCTTCCAACTTGATATCTTTGAGTTCGCGTGAACTATCAAAAGCGTAAAAATCGGTTATATCTGGGTTGAGCCAGAGCTTAGGCGCAGGTGGGAGAATACCATCTTTGACGGCCGCATCATAGCGAGCGATATGTTCACGGATGCCGTCGACTTGATTTGCGTAAATGTGAGCGTCATTGGTGATGAAGGTGAGCTGGCCAGGTTGTGCGCCAATACATTGTGCAAGTAGGTGACAAAGCACGGCGTATTGCGAAACATTGAAAGGTAGGCCGAGTGGCACGTCGGAAGAGCGGGATGTCACCAGAACATTGAGACGGCCGTCAATAAGATTCCACTGCGAATTCCAAACACAGCTAGGCAAGGCGGCGGTAGGGAGCCATTCGTTTTGCCAGAGACTCATAATCATGCGGCGGTTGCCAGGGTTTTTCTTTAAGGTTTCGATGAGGTTACGGATAAGGTCGTAGCGCTTAACAATCCAGCCATAGGCAGTACCGATGGTGTGGGCAAAATCTTCAGCTGGTTCGCTTGGATGCGAAGTGGCGTAAAGCTCGTTAATATTGCGGCCCATGTAGGTGCCATCATCTGCAATTTCCCATTCGTTCCAAATTTTGATATTGCGTTCTTGGAGCCAGCGAACATCATTGGAGGCTTGCTGATAAATCCAAAGCATCTCAAGCGTAGCGGTCTTGAAAGCAACTTTTTTGGAAGTAAGGATTGGAAATTCTTCTGATAAATCGAATTGTAAGATTTGATGAGGTAAACGAATAGTTTGAGTGGCTTGCTGGCCTTGTGCAATGTGGTCTGGGATGGCAGAGGCTGCAGGACCACCACGTTCGTCGACTTTTTTGTAATTAGTGACTTTTTCTCCATGCTCCAGGATGCGCTGACATAAGTCTATGTATTGGTCGTCAAATTTGCTCATTTTACCTCCGTTTATTTTATTGTAACAAAAAACCGTTTAGAGTCAAGGTTCGTGACTAAGGTTTGATAGGGGTTAAAGCCTTAGTTTTGAGGGAATAAACTGCTTATGTCTTGACAAAATTGTAAAAGTGTGCTATAATGGGGGTATAGACTGTATTTGGGAGTCAAAATGAGTAAAATCAAGGTCATATTCGCAATTTTGTTATCGAGTTTTATCGGTATTATTTCTAACCCAGAGATGATGTTGGCATCTGATTCGGTGGCGCTGTCTGGGATTGATAGTAGCAAGGTTGTTAAGACTGAGCCATTACCGGAGCCTGCGCAGATTATTACAGAGAAGGTGCTGGCGCCAGTTGCTGGTGTAGCAACTCAGAATGTGGCGACTGTAGTTTCAGTGGTGAGACCAGTGGCTCCTGCGGCTGCCGCAGTGCCAGCCAATAACATTAAAATTGCCGGCAAGACAATTGCGCTTGAATGGACAGAGAGTTCTAGCCAATCGGCCGGCTACAATGAAGCAAAGGCTTGGTACTTTGCCTCTGGTGCGTATATTTATGGACACAATTCTAACCCAACTTTTGGCGTACTTAATACTATGTACAAAAACGGTACGCTTGACGGGCTGAGTTTTACGGTGACAATGAACGGTGTGACGCGGACCTACACAGTGGACCATGCAAGAGAGTTTACGCGGGCGGCATTGTCGGCGCGGATGAACGGTATCGTAAATGGCACCACTGGGTCTAGCATGGTGATTCAAACTTGTTACGACGATGGTAAGTTCTTGCTAATTTACGCAAAATAATTAGTTATAAAGATTTCCGAGCCTTGCACTCGGAAATCTTTTTGTTATAATGGTAGTGTAAATAGTTAGGAGGCATAATGTGCACAGGTGTGCGGTTTAATGGTAGTGGTGGTGAAATGTATTTTGGTCGGAATCTTGACTGGTCTAATGGATATGGACAAAAAGTGGTATTTACGCCGCGTGGGTATCAGTACCATTCTGCCTTTCTGGGCACAATACAGCCAAAACACGGTGCGATTATCGGTATGGCAATTATCGCCGAGAATGTGCCACTTTATTTTGACTGTGCCAATGAGGATGGTCTGGGTGTAGCGGGGCTAAATTTTCCAGGTTATGCCAAATATGAGGACGCAGCCGTGGATGGCAAGACAAATGTGGCGGCTTATGAATTCCCACTTTGGCTCACGCTCAATTTTAGCACTGTAGATGAGGCTGAGGCGGCGCTGAAAAACACCGCTATCGTAGCACAGCCACTTAACGCAAATTATCCAGTATCGCAGTTGCATTTTATGATTTGCGATAAAACGCGTTCGATAGTGGTGGAATATACCGAAAACGGTATGGAGATTCACGAGAATGATGCGGATGTTTTGACGAATCAGCCGGGTTACGCTTGGCATAAAGAGAATTTGAGAAATTATATGAATCTATATCCGCAGATGCCAAAGGAAATTGAGTGGACAAAGGTAAAGTTGACTGCTTTTGGTAGCGGCTCCTTGATGCGTGGTTTGCCGGGCGATTACTATTCAACTTCTCGTTTTGTGCGCGTGGCTTATTGCAATACGCACTATCCGGTAAAAACTACTGAAGCTGATAATGTTTCACGTTTGTTTCATACATTGGCTTCTGTAGCTATGATTGATGGTGCAGCGAGGATGGCAGATGGTAATTGCGAAATTACAGTTTATACGGGTGGTTATTCGGCAGCTTCCAAGACTTATTATTATAATACCTATGAAAATCCAGCTATCGTGAGCGTGCCGATGAGTAACTTTAATATGGACGGTGCCGAGTTAGCGCAGGCCTAAGATGAAACGACTTCTAAAAACCCTAATCCTGATAGCACTGCTTGGCGGTTTAGGGTTTTTGGGGTATAACGCCGTAATTAATCGCCAAATAAATATCAATCATTTTGTGATTGGCGGAATGACGCGTGGGGTAGATTTGTCTTCATACCAGGGTGAGGTGGATTTTGCAAAACTAAAAGAGCAGAAAATTGAGTTTGCTTACATTAAGGCGACAGAGGGGAGCAAGCATACGGATGCACATTTTGTAGCGAACTGGGCAAAAGCAGAAACGGCAGGGGTGCCGGCGGGGGCGTATCACTTTTTTTCATACGAAAGCTCTGGAGCGGCGCAGGCCGAAAACTTTATTGCGGCAATGGGGGACTCGCTGGAGGGGCGGTTGATTCCTGCGATCGATTTAGAACTTTCTAAGGAGCAGAAGGCAAATCCGCCCGAAAAAGCCGATGTGGTAGTAGCACTAAAAACTATGCTGACGATATTGGAAGAAAAATATCGGGTGAAGCCGTTGATTTATGCCACGAAGGAATACTACGAAAAATATTTGGCAGAGGATTTTGGCGATTATCCGCGGTGGGTAAGGAGTGTGCTGTGGCCGGTATATTTGGAAGCGGGCGATGATTGGTTGCTCTGGCAATACGACGATCATGGCGAGTTGGCGGGGTATAACGGTAGTGAAAAATATATTGACCTAAACGTAGTAAATTCAGCAAAGGGGCTTGATGCTCTGAAATACAAGTGATATAATAGTAATGTAAACTAACAGGAAAGGAGATGGGGTGTTAGCTCATTTGGTAGAGCGCTTCCATGGCATGGAAGAGGTGAGGAGTTCGAGCCTCCTACACTCCACCATTTTTTAATGAGAACTATTCTGACTGGGATTCGCTCTAACTCTGTACTGACTTTAGGAAATTATTTGGGGGCGCTTTTGCCGATGGTGCGGCTTGCCAATCAACACTCTGCGGATTCGCGAGTGAATATTTTTGTGCCAGATTTGCACTCGATTATCTCTGAGGTAGATGGTAATTTGCGCGATAATACTTTAAGGACTTTGAAGTACTGGTTGGCGGCTGGTCTAGAGGTTAACGAAAATGTACATATTTATCGTCAGAGTTATGTGCCGGCCCACTCAGAGCTTTGCTGGATTTTGAATTGCGTAGCTACGATGGGGGAAACGTCGCGGATGATTCAGTACAAGGAGAAATCTAAAGGGCAGGAATCTTGTAATGTGGGGATTTTTGACTATCCGATTTTGATGGCGGCGGATATTTTACTTTACGACGCGGAGTTCATACCACTTGGCGAAGATCAATTTCAGCATATTGAGCTAGCGCGTGATCTTGCAATGCGGTTTAATAAGCGTTTTGGTGAGATTTTTGTAGTGCCAGCTAAAACGGCAGATCAAGTAAAGTTCATGGGGATGGAAAATGCTCTGAGAATTCGTGATTTAACTAACCCAGAGAAGAAAATGAGCAAATCTACCGCGGCCGAGAACTCTAAGATTATGCTAGACGATGAGCCGGCGCAGGCGGCAAAGAAGATTATGGGTGCTACAACGGATTCCGAGGGGGTGATTCGGTTTGATATGGTAAAGCAGCCTGGTGTTTCTAATCTATTAACAATCGAAGCGATGGTGACCAATACACCGCTTCAGGACGTAATCTCGACTTGGGCAGGAGAGACGCGTTACGGCGAGCTTAAGAAGAAGGTAGCTTCAAGCGTGTCGCAGATGCTAGAGCTGTTTCAAGCGCGTCTTAATGAAGTCACTGATGAACAGGTTTTGGCACTACTAGACGAGGGTGAACGCTATGCTAACGAGGTAGCCAATAAGAAACTCTTTGAAGCACAGAAAGCCTTTAATTTGAGGTAGTGTAACAGGGGTAAGTATTGACAAATTAGCTTAAGTGTGATATAATAGAAAGATATGCTACGAACGGGTAAAAAGTTTAGTAAACCTGAGATGTCGCGGGTGATTAATGGTGATACAGTTCTGCCTGAGGCAGAGCAGACGCCAGAAAAAGTGCGACTTGATATTTTGATGAAAGAGATTTACAAGAGCTATAATCGTTCGTCTTTGCAGAAGTTTATTGAGAGTGGTTTTGTGACGGTAGATGGCGAATTGGTCTTGAAACCAAACGCTAAGTTTGAACGAGGAGTAAAGTTAGACCTTAAAGTGCCAGAAATCATCAAAAATGCCGATTTGGCACCAGAGGTGGTATATGAGGATGACAATGTAATCGTAATGAATAAGCCGGCAGGGTTGCTTTCTATGGCTAAGGGTGAATATTGCCCAGAGGTAACGTTGGAAAAATATGGGCTTTTGGTGCATCGGTTGGACCGCGACACTTCTGGCGTGGTGATTTTGGCAAAAACACCAGAAGTGCAGGGGTTTTTGAAAAAGCAGTTTCAGGATAGAAAAACTCACAAGACCTATTATGCGGTGGTATGTGGGCAACCAAAGCTAAACGAGGCGCGGATAGATTTGCCGATGGCGCGTGATTTGAAGCGGCCAACGACTTTTAGGGTGGACGCAAATGGTAAGCCGGCAGAAACATTCTATAAAGTATTGAAAACCGATGGCAAACATTCTTTGCTAGAGCTTAAACCTACGACCGGACGCACGCATCAATTAAGGGTGCACATGAAATATATGGGAAATCCGATTTTGGGTGACCCGGTGTATGGTACAGAATCGGCAGACAGGTTGTATTTGCACGCAGGAGCGCTAGAAATTACGTTGCCGGGTGGTATTAGGCGGACTTTTGAAGTGCCGATGCCGGAAAGTTTTAACCATGTTTTTTGATAGTGTTGGTGAAATACCGCAAATTGCCGCGAGGGTGGGGACGGCAATTTTTGTGGTGCCAGACGAAATGCCAGTGGAGATTAAGAATGCCTTGGTATTGGCGCCAGAAGATAAAGCAACCATTACGATAGAGCAGGTACGGGAGATACTAGCGCGGATGGCTGTGAAGCAGACAGAGGACCAGTTTATATTGGTGCGTCCGGCGGAGGCTTTAAGTGAAGAGGTGGCCAATGCGATGCTAAAAAATCTGGAGGAGCCAGGCGACAGGGTGCATTTTGTGCTAGTTACGAGTGCGCCGTCGTTTTTGTTGCAGACAATTTTATCGCGCGCAGCAATTTATATGCTCAGAACGCCGTCTATGATAGATAGTAAACTTCTGGCTGATGAAAAAGTTAAGGACCTAGCAAAGCGTTTGATGGTGGCGAGAGCGAGTGATTTGCCAACTTTGGCGGAGGAGATCGTCAAAAAAAAAGATGGGGTGCGTAGTTATGCCCTGACAGTGGTGGGCACGGCGATTGAGATGCTGTACAAGTCATATTTTATTACCGGTAAGGACGCGTTCATTAAGAAAATACCAGGTTTTTTGAAATGCTACGAGAGCATAGAAAAAAATGGGCATATTAAGTTACATTTAGTGGCAGATTTGATTGGTTAATTTTGCTATGGCTAGCCTAATGATGGGCTAGTTTTTGAATAGCTTGCGGTCCAGTTTGAGATAATCTACGAAATCGGTGATGATCTTGATGTCGGCCTGTACTTTTGCTAGCTCGGTTTGCTCGTTGAGCGGGTGGCGAGGTGAGGGTGGCTCAAAAGCGTCCTTGCCGTTGCTAAGACCAATGAGCAGAGTGTTGTCGATGAAGCCAAATAATACGCGGCTGCGGTATTGGTTGGCGATGGCTTGGAGTTTTTCGATGAAGGCTGGGTCAAGTAGGTAAAAGGCTTCAAAACCGTCTTCGGCATAAGAATGGAAGAGTTTATTAAATTCTGGTGATTCCATTTTGATGCGAGTCATTTTGCGGCCGGTGGTAGGATTTTTACTGGGGATTTTGGCGGCATGAAAGTATTTGCCGATGACTTCTAATTTGAAGGAAAACTTTTTGGGGAATTCAAAAATCATGAAGCGACCCTTAAAAATGGTGCTATAGTGTATATTTCCGTCTGAGTCGGTGTATTCGACCTCAATATGAGCATCGGCTTGAATGAATGCAACGTCTTTGTAACGAGCAACGGTGAGGTCGTTGGAATGGAAGCGGTCACCAGTGTTAATCATGCCAGTGGCGCGCAGAAGTTTGGGGTCTAGACCGGCGGCGTGATTATATCTAAGATTGGTAAAGGTGTGGGAAAGATTTTGTGCTACAAAGTAGGCTTTGTAGGCTTGGCGATAAGCAGTGGCATCTTTGGTAGTGGCGATGGCAATAATAAGGCCAGAAATAATAAAACTAAACATTGCCACGAAAAATAGAATGCCAAAAATAGCAGCAATGCTATTTGAACTAGAGATGCCGATGATTAGAGCAATGATAGTAACAATAAGAATGATGATGCCGCAGCGGCGCCAGATGCGCGCGAGCTTGGCCTGATAAGCGGCGCGGATAGATTCTACTTCAGCAAATGTCATGTCTATATTTTAACATATTTGTGATACAATAATAGTATGATTGCTGTATTGATGATTTTGGCGGTTGCAGTGTATTTGACTTTTTTCTTTCCGCTTGAGGTTAAGCCAAAGAAACAGGAAGTTAGGTCGCCTAAATATGATGCGCAGATGAAAAAGCTTTGGCAAGTGGCGCAAACTTCCATGAAAGAGCGTAAGCCATTTCGGGCAGAGAAAGCCTTGCTTACGATTTTGAAATTCGACGAGAAAAATGCGGCAGCTTATAACCGGTTGGGGATTTTGTATGCCAAGAGCCAACGTTATGCTGAAGCAGTGGAATGTTTTGAGATTGCACAGTCACTAGATAACAACCCGGCTTCGATTCACAATGCGGGGCTGATTTATCTTGAAACTGGCGAATACGAGAAGGCCGAGATGGCATTTATGCAGGCGATTGATCTTGAGGGGGATGTGCCGGCGCGCTATATTGCTTTGGCGAAGGCAGAAGAAAAGTTGGGGAGTTACCGAAAGGCGGTAGAGGCATTGGAGAATGCCTATGAGTTGGATCCGTCTGTAAGTATTTTGCGGCAAATCTTGGCGATTTACGAAATAACTGGAGATGCTGAGGCGGTGACTGCTACGACGGCACGTATCGAGGAACAAATCACGAAAGATAATGCCGCCAAAAGTCGTAAGACTTTGCGCACTGCTACTGCAGCTAGAAGGAAGTAGGGCGCTTATTTTGCGATGGAAGTAGGTCGCTTATTTTGCGCTGACGCGCAAAATAATACGCCGGGCGTCGTCTCGAAAGAAGAAAAGCGAGCTTTCCTTCTTTGCTCGCCTCCTACGGCGTCCGAACCTAACGGTTCTCGTCCTACTCTCTAATACCAAAATAAAATAAGCCCTCCAGGGCTTCTTTTATTTTGGTGCTGGAAGTAGGACTCGAACCTACGAAGGCCGAAGCCGAGAGATTTACAGTCTCTTGTCATTGCCACTAGACGATTCCAGCACTTTTAATCATATTATTATAATTTCTTGTGCTGGAGCCGCGACCGGGATTTGAACCCGGGACCTCATCCTTACCATGGATGCGCTCTACCGACTGAGCTATCGCGGCAAGACAAGAAATTAATAATATAATTATATTGTAGCATACTTTGTAAAAATTTTGTAGTGTTTTTGCGAAATATATTATAATGAAATTATGCAAAAATGGTACGCTGCGATAGATTTAAAATCTTTTTACGCATCGGTGGAGTGTGTAGAGCGGGGGCTAGACCCCTTGCAGGCACGATTGGTGGTGGCAGATTTTTCGCGCACCGAGAAAACCATTTGCCTTGCGGTGTCTCCGGCACTGAAACAGCTTTTGGGTGTGGGTGGGAGAGTGCGTCTATATGAAGTGATACAGAAAGCGCGTGCAAAAAAGATTGATTTTGAGGCGGCACCACCGCGAATGCATAAATATGTCGAGGTGAGTCGACAAATCTACAATCTCTACACGAAATTCGTGGCACCAGAAGATATCCATATTTATTCCATTGATGAAGTTTTTATTGATATGACTCCATACCTTAAGTTGTATCATCTTTCACCCAAAGAACTTGCTGAACGTATGATGCGGGAAGTGTTTGAGGCGACTGGCATTACGGCTACGGCTGGGGTTGGGACGAATTTATACTTGGCTAAGATTGCTATGGATATATTAGCGAAACGTGCCGAGCCAAATGCGCACGGAGCGCGCATTGCGGTGCTTGATGAAATTAGTTACCGGAAAGAAATGTGGAGCCACAAGCCATTAACGGATTTCTGGCGCATTGGTCCTGGCATTTCGCGGCGGCTAATGAAACTTGGGATTTATACGATGGGCGATTTGGCGAGATATTCGCTCGTGGGTGCGGAAAAGCTGTATCACGAGTTTGGGGTAAATGCTGAGCTGATTATAGACCATGCGTGGGGTGTGGAGCCTACCACGATGCAGGATATTAAGAATTACACTTCGGATAATCATAGTTTGAGCTCTGGGCAAGTTTTGATGCGACCATACGAGAGGGGCGAGGCGCGTTTGATTGTATGGGAAATGGCGGATGCTTTGGCGCTAAATCTTTTTGAAAAGCATCTAGTGGCAAACCAGATTGAGCTATATGTTGGGTTTGATAAATCTAATAATAATTATAATGGAGAAACAGAAATAGATTTTTATGGTAGAGTTTTACCAAAATCTTTGCATGGAATTAAAAACTTGGGCAAATATACTAATTCTGGTAAACTTTTCTGCGAGAAGATTTTGGAGATATATGATGGATTAAAAATTGATAATTTGAGGTTACGCAGGATTACGATTGCAGCAAACCATGTAAAACAGAGAGAAATTGGCGAAAAACTTAATGTTAAGAATTTTCAAATGGATTTGTTTACAGACTATAACAAAGTCAAGCAAAATGATGAGAAAGAAGCCAGGCTGAATGCGGCTGAAGTTGCAATCAAAAAGCGGTATGGTAAGAATGCTATTTTGAAGGTAGCTAATTTTGAAGAAGGAGCGACGATGCGGGAACGTAATAATCAGGTTGGAGGACACAGGGCATGAACTATGATGACATAATTGATTTGCCGGCTTTTCATGACCCGACGCGGCCGCGTATGAGTAATGCGGCGAGGGCGGCGCAGTTTGTGCCGTTTAAGTCGCTCGGCAGCGATACGATGGACGACATAGAACGTGAAAATTTGGATGGTAATTTTGATGCAAATTAGATATAATAGTAGAAAAGAAAGGAGATAACATGTTTAACTTAAAAGGGTGTGTGGCCGTAGTGACTGGTGCATCGTCTGGTTTAGGGCAGCAGATGGCTTTGGCTTTTGCAAGACAAGGTGCAAAGTTGGTGATTTTGGCAAGACGCATGGAACGCTTAGCAGAGTTTGAGCCAAAGTTGCGTGAGGCGGGAGCAGAAGACGTGCTGGCGATTAAATGCGACGTTACTTCCACCGAAGACATCAATGTGGCGGCAGCGGAAACTGAGGCTAAGTTTGGCAAGGTAGATATTTTGCTAAACTGTGCTGGTTCGTCCAAGGATAAGGGCGTGCTGGACATGACGGACGAAGAATGGGATTTTACCATTGCGACGGATGAAACTAGCGTATTTAAGATGACGCGAGCTTTTGCCAACATCATGAAAAAGAATCATTACGGGCGCATTATTAACATTGCTTCGATGTATGGTTTAGTTGGTAACACTGAGATCCATACTGTAGCATATCATGCGTCTAAAGGTGCTGTGGTGAACTTTACGCGTGCGGTAGCGGCGGAACTAGCGACGGAAGGAATTACCTGTAACGCAATTTGCCCGGGGTATTTCTATACTGAGCTAACTACGGCAGTGCTAGACACTCCGACCTTTCAGGAATTTGCTAAGACTCACGTGCCAATGCAACGTTACGGCAAACCGGGCGAGCTAGATGCGGCGGCGGTGTTCTTGGCTTCTGAAGAAGCATCGTATGTGACTGGACTAATTATGCCAGTTGATGGTGGTTATACTTGTATCTAAGGAGAAATATGAAGACAAAATATACGGGAACTAAAACTGAAGAAAATCTAAAAAAGGCGTTTGCGGGCGAAAGTGAAGCGCGCAATAAATACACTTTCTTTGCGTCTAAGGCAAAAAAGGATGGTTTTGAACAAATTGCGGCAATTTTTACAGAAACTGCCGACAATGAAAAAGAGCACGCCAAAATGTGGTACAAGGAATTACACGGTGGTGTCGTGGAAGATACCATGACTAACCTTGAGGCGGCTGCGGCGGGTGAAAATTACGAGTGGACAGATATGTATGCTGGTTTTGCTGAAACTGCACGCGAGGAAGGATTTGCAGAATTAGCTGAGAAGTTTGAGCAGGTAGCGGCGATTGAAAAATCGCACGAGGAACGCTACCGTAAATTGCTAGCCAATGTGAAGGAGAAAAAAGTTTTTTCAAAGGATGGAGATGCGATTTGGGTGTGTCGTAATTGTGGGCATATAGTGGTAGGCAAAAATGCGCCAGAGGTATGTCCGGTGTGTAATCATCCGCAAGCATATTTTGAAATAAAGGCGAATAATTATTAAAAATATGATATAATACATAATGTACGTTATGTATTATATGCCGACTTAGCTCAGCTGGTAGAGCAACGGTTTTGTAAACCGTAGGTCGTCGGTTCAAACCCGACAGTCGGCTCCATGAGTGAAAATAAAACCGAGTGCTTGCACTCGGGTTTTGTTTTCCGAGTGGAGTAGGCTGTATGAAATACAGTCGGCTCCATGATTATGATTCCAGAAAGCCTAAACTAGTTGAGAACCGGAACTTCGCTTCGTTCGCAAACGGTTCTTTTATAGCCTTAAGCCTTTTTACACATCAATACAAATGGTTCCATATAGCCACAACTTTTTTCAACGTATTTCTGCTGGTAAAACTTAATTGGCTTAAAATTGTATTTACCAATTAGTGAGGCTACCTCTTCTAACTTCCACTTATTCCACCAAATCATATTTCCTTCAACTGCTCCGCCTTCCAATTGGTAACCATTTTTTTCAAAACAAGTATTTGTAAATACGAGCATAAAAACTCCATTTTTATTCAAATGGTCGTAGGTCTGCCTAAAAAAATCGGTTGCCATTTTCCTATTTAGATGTTGAATAAGATGTATAGCAATTATTCCATCAAACCGCTCATTCAATTTGTCCAACTCCGTAGCACCTAGGACTAGATTTTTCGCTTCTGGACATTTTTCCTTGGCGATAGTCAACATTTTTGGCGATAAATCAGTATTGATCACTTCATACCCACTATCAAGTAAAAGTCTAGAAGCATCGCCCGCACCACAACCGACATTTAATATTGACTTGCCGGATAAATTATCCAAAAAATCTTTCCACGCACCAATCTTGACTATAATATCTAAATCACGCTTACCGTCTTTATACAATTTGCCTAATTTATCATAGCATTCGCGATTGACCTCTGTAATAAAAGGCTCGGCGTTGGTGTCGGTTTTCTCTTTTCTCATAATTTCTGATCCTTATTTCTTTTCTTCGTGTCGTACAAAAATGATCTTCATTTCATTAACCTTGCTTACTAAATCGTTCTTGCCAAAACTCCATCAAACTCATAATTCGCCCATTATCATATTCCGCAAGAGCGTTTTGGTATTTCTTAAATCTTGTAGTGTCGCGTTTAACCGCAGTATCCACCATTGGCAAATCAAACCGCATTAAGAGTTCAGATAAAATCGCCCGAATTGTTCGGCCATTGAAATCTTCAAAAGGATGAATATGCAGAAATTCGCCTTCGGCATAGGCAAGCGCCTCGATTTGCAGATCCAAAGTCTCTGCGTTATCTAATCTTGCTTTCATATTTGCGACATATTCATACATTTTAACCGGGATTTCGTATGGCTCTGGCGGTAGCCAATTTCCAACCTGAACCGGCACAGTGCGCCATTTGCCAGCGATTTGCGGCATAATTTCACCGATAATTTGATAGTGAAAATCTTTGATTAGTTTCTCGTCAAAAGGCTGGTTTAGGTATTTTTCGTCAGTAATATCATCTAATAGTTTCAAGAGTTTTGGCGCGATCAAGTCTGAGAGTTCGGCATAGTTAATCTTGCCTTCTGTGGTATCAAAAGTTCTGGTAGTGCTTTCTAGCGGGCGTTTTTCCGTAGCCATAATTTTGATACCGGCTCGCCTTCCATCGCCATAGAACTTGCAACTTGCTTTACATTTGAGGCACGCATAAGAGAGCGCCGTTTTGATTTAGATAAACTGCGCCATTTTTCTACATTTTTATACATTTTTTCTCTTGCTGTCATGATTATATTTTACCACAAAAGATGAAAAAACCTAAATTTTGATGTATAATGTGTTTATGGATATGTTTATAGGTGTGATGGGGGTAATAATAATTATATTGTTGGGGGTGGTAATTTATAAGTTGATGCGGCCAAGCGAACGTGAGGCTCAGGACTACAAAAAGCTCGAAGAACGCTTGATACGGGTGGAGGGGGAAGTATCAAAAATCAATCCGGCAATAGACCGGAACTTTCGCGAAAATCGCAAGGAGATTTCAGAAAATCTGGTGCGAATGCAGGACAGTAACGAAAAGAGTCTGGAGGCATTGCGGGCGGGCAACGAGAAGAAATTGGAACAGATGCGCACTAGCAATGAAAAAAGCCTAGAAGAAATGCGCGAGACTGTGGATGAAAAATTGAAGGCGTCAGTAGAAAAGCGTTTTAATGAGAGCTTTAAATCTATTTCGGAGCAACTAACGCAAGTATATCAAGGGCTAGGCGAAATGAAAAACTTGGCGACCGGCGTAGGTGATCTTAAAAAGGTGATGGAAGGGGTGAAGACTCGTGGTATCTATGGTGAGGTGCAACTGGGCGCAATTATTGAAGATTCGCTTAGCAAATCGCAATATGAGGAAAATATCATCACCAAACAAGGCTCGAACGACAGAGTAGAGTTTGCTGTTAAGATGCCTGGCAAAGAAGAGGACGTGTATTTGCCAATAGACTCGAAATTTCCAGTAGAGAACTATTCGCGCCTTATTGCAGCATATGATAACGGTGATAAGGCCGAGATTGTAACTTACCAAAAAGCATTGGCGGCTGACGTAAAAGAGCAGGCGAAGAAGATTTATACTAAGTATGTAGATCCACCAAAAACAACGGATTTTGCAATGATGTTTGTGCCTACTGAATCGTTGTATGCGGAAATTATCCGAATTCCAGGACTGAGCGATGAGATTCGACAGAAATATAATATCTCGATTGCGTCACCATCTACATTGCCGGTGATGCTGTCTGGACTATTGATGGGCTTTAGGACAGTAGCAATCGAGAAACGGTCGGCGGAGGTTTGGCAAGTGCTTGGTGCGGTAAAAACGCAGTTTGGGAAGTTTGGTGATTTGCTTGAAGGGGTACAAAAGAAATTGCAGGAATCGGCCAATAAGATTGAATCTGCTAAAACTACTTCACGTCAGATTGAACGTAAGCTGAAGGCGGTAGAAGAATTGCCGGAGGCGGAGTCGGTCAAGCTGATTGGCGAAGTGTAATATGATAATAAAAAAACAAGTGTCTGATAGTGATGTCGGACACTTGTTTTATTTAATAGTAACAGAATTAGAATGTGCGGATGCTATCAAACGGAAAGAGTCTTAGTACAACTGGGCCAACGATGCGACAAAACGGTATGGTGCCAAGACCGTTGCGAGAATCCCAAGAATTAGAGCCTTCACGATTATCGCCAGATACGAAAAGTTCACCGGCGGGTACGATAATATCGACCTCGCCCGAAGTATATTCTTTGGGGCCCTCCGTGTCGGAAACGCGCCAAATGTCATCGTAGACAAAACCGTCTGGGTATTCTTCGTTGTAAATAGTCATAACACCGTCTTTGACCACGACGCGCTCGCCAGGAAAAGCAATGACACGCTTAATAATATATTGGTCTGGTACATTTGATGGTACGGTGCAGGTGGTGGGATTCAAGACGCCTTGAGCCTTGTAGGTCTTTACGGCGGCTTCGTCTTCGTTCATAAAGACGATGATTTGCCCGCGTTCTGGGATGTATTCCTGCCCTAGCATATGTGCCCAGGATACGGCGGCGCGGTTGACAATGACGCGATCGTCGTTATGCAAGGTGTTTTCCATGCTGACGCCCACCACATTATAACTACGGTAAATGTAAGTATTTAAGAAAACTGTGCCAAGTACGATGGCTATGATAAAACCACCTAAACTAAGTAAATCTTTAAGTAACGGATGTTTTTGAAAAAATGTTGGCTCCATTAATTTATTATATCACTTTTAAGTTTATTTTAAAATATTTGGTATAATATAAGAGTATGGCAGACTATGTTTTAGTAAGAAAAACTCGCAATATTACTTCTAGTGCGGTGCATGTATTTTTGAATATATTGCTCGGGATATCGGCCGTGCTGATTACTGTGTTCAGCGGTTCGCCGATTTTGGGAGTGATTTTGGTGCTCATGTCTAAGTGGCGCGTTTTTGCGGTGCGTCGGCGCTATTTGCTACTGAATCTAAAATTAAACTTGGTGGATATGATTGTGGGGCTATCGGTGGTGCTACTTTCGTATTACGCTGGGTCGTCGTTGATGCTTGTGCATTTTATATTGATGACACTTTATGTGGTGTGGCTGCTTTTTATTAAGCCAATGTCCTCGGAGACGGCGACTTTGGTGCAGTCACTAATTGCGGTATTTTTGGGAACTTCGGCGGCGGCAATCATGTCAGCAAGCCTCAATATAATTATAGATGTGCTGCTAATTTTCTTGGTGGGATATGGGGCAAGTCGGCACGTTTTGGCGCAAACCAATTCTAAAGATTATACGCTTACTACATTGGTATGTGGTTTGGTGTTTGCCGAGGTGGCATGGCTATGCTACACATGGTCGATTGTCTATACTTTTGGCGAGACCGGCATCAGGATACCGCAGGTAGCAATCATTCTGACGATTTTTGCCTTTGTTTATAATTATGCCCGGCAAGCTATGGTGAAATACCAAGAAGATTTTAGATTCCGGAATATCCTCGGTCCAGTATTGTTCGCGACGGTGCTGGTGGGAGTGATAGTGCTGGTGTTTAGTAATCCAATATTTAATATCTAATAGGAGGCAAATGAAAAACAAAACAACTGTAGCGCAGGGCGAGACAAGCAAGTTGGCAGTGGTGCTAGCAAGTGCGGCACTGGTGCTGGCTGGTACTAGTGCGGTATTCTCGTATCTTAGCTACGAAAAAGCCAATACGCCACTTACGATTTTAAGTAGTGGGGCGGATGGCAATACGGCAAGTTTTGTGGAAGGCTCAGTGGCAGACGTAGTAGATAAAGTTTCACAGAGTGTGGTGTCGATTGTGACGTCGGTTAAAGGTGTGAGTTACTTTGGGCAGAGCTATGAATCTAGCGCAGCTGGCACTGGGGTGATTGTGAGTCAAGACGGCTACATTTTGACCAATAAGCACGTAATAGAGGGGGCGTCGACGATTTCTGTGATTTTGGACGACGGTACTATCTATAAAGATGTGGAAGTAGCGGCTGTGGATGCACTTAATGATATTGCTTTTCTTAAGATTAAGGATGTAAACAATCTGCCGGCGGCAACGCTTGGTGATTCCAAAACTATTACGGTAGGGCAGCAGGTCATTGCAATCGGCAATGCTTTGGGGCAATATCAGAATACTGTAACTTCTGGCATCGTATCTGGTACGGGGCGGTCGGTGACGGCGACTGATTCTACTGGTACCCTTTCCGAACAATTGTCTGATATGATTCAGACCGACGTGGCTATTAATTCTGGCAATTCGGGTGGGCCACTCGTAAATGTAGCCGGTGAAGTGATTGGCATCAATACGGCGACTGGTTCTGGCGTTGAAAACATTGGTTTTGCGATTCCGATTTCGGCAGTAAAAGGTATGCTAAAGCAACTAATTGAAACCGGTACCACGGAGCGAGCGTATATTGGTGTATATTCGGGAGAGATTACGCCGGCGGTAGCAAAAGAATATAATTTGCCTGTAACAGAGGGAGCATATTTGTATAATTCGGCAAAATATTCGGCGGTGGTGACTGGTTCGCCTGCAGATAAAGCTGGGCTAAAAAACAAGGATATTATTACTGCAGTTAACGGTGTAAAAATCGGTACAAGCGGCTCGCTTTCTACGCTACTCGGCGAATACAAGCCGGGGGATATTGTACAGCTAACAGTGGTGCGCGATGGCAAAGAAATCGCCATCAATGTAACGCTTGGCAGCTACAAGGAATAGATGCTCAGGACAGGCTTTGCTCTATCGCAAATTAAAGAGTAGAGCAAAGCCGGTAGCTTTAAGATGTTGATATTTTTTGGAAGCGTAGTCAATGATGGCTTGGTGCTCGCAAGGGTCAGCTTCGAGAATGAGATATTTGGAATAGGATGTGTCGATTAGCTCTTTAATAAGGGCTAGCCCATGATCTTTAGCATAGAGGGCGATATCTGGGTCGGTCTTTAGGGCGGCCTTATCTAACCAAGGCCAGGTGGGGTCAACATAGGGAAGGTTAGCAATGATTAAATCAGGGGTAAACTTGACATTTGTGAGCAGATGTGATATAATAAAGAGATTAGGGTCTACGCCATGTAAACTGGCGTTTTTTTGTGCTACATCTAGAGCCTTCTCTGAAATATCTACCGCAGTAACATGGGCCTCGGGTAGTTCCTTTGCGATAGTGATGGCAATGCAGCCAGAGCCGGTGCCGACATCTACAATACGGGGGTTACTAGTTAGGACGCGCGTGGCAGGCTTAACGCCAGGGAGAAATGGTTTGCCAGCAAGTGACAACACCATATCAATCAGTTGTTCGGTTTCGGGGCGCGGAGTCAAAACGTCTTCATTAACGTAGAAATCGCGGCCATAAAAATTAACAAGCTGTGAGGATTGTGGCTCTGTGCTATTGATTTTTGAGTTCGCGTTCATTTTTGACTAGCTCATGGATAATGTCGTCGATATCGCCGTCCATTGCTGCAGGGATATTGCTGCGCGAATAATGAATGCGGTGGTCGGTGATGCGATCTTGGGGGAAATTGTAAGTGCGGATTTTTTCGCTGCGGTCGCCAGTGCCAATGAGGGATTTGCGCGCCTCGGATGCGTTTTTCATATCTTCGGCTTTTTTGCGTTCTAGGAGCCTGGAGCGCAAGATGTTCATGGCCTTAACGCGGTTTTGCTGCTGGCTACGTTCGTCTTGCATGGCTACGACTAAGCCGGTAGGTAAGTGAGTAATACGGACGGCAGAGTCGGTAGTGTTGACTCCTTGACCGCCATGGCCGCCGGAGCGGTAAATATCAATACGCAAATCTTCTGGGTTAATCTCTAAATCTGTTTCGGCGGCTTCTGGCAAAACTGCTACTGTGGCGGTAGAGGTATGGATGCGTCCTTGAGATTCTGTGACTGGCACGCGCTGGACACGATGGACGCCACCTTCGAATTTGAGCTGGCCGTAGGCGTTGTCGCCGCTGACTTTGAAAATAACTTCTTTCATGCCGCCAGCTTCATTTTCGTTTTGACTGATAAGCTCGGCTTTGAGGTCGTGGCTTTCGGCATATTTAAGATACATGCGGTAGAGTTCGCCGGCAAAAAGTGAGGCTTCGTCGCCACCAGCGCCGGCGCGAATCTCGATAATGGCTGGTTTGTCGTCTTCTGGGTCGCGGGGAATTAAGAGTTCTTCGAGAGTGGCACGCAGGGCGGGGATGGATTCTTTAAGATTGGCGGCATCTTCTTTTGCCATTTCGCCAAGCTCAGGGTCATTAAAAAGGGCTTCAGCTTCAGTGAGAGCTTTTTCGCTCTGTGCGATTTTGGCGCCAAGGTCGATAATTTCGCGGAGAATTGCGGCGCGTTTGCCTTTGGCGGCAAAGTCGCTATGGCTATATGCATCTGGCGAAGCTAAGAAAGTTTCGATTTCGGTTAATTCGTCTTTATATTTTTCTAAATCCATGCTATAATTATAGCATACTTTATAGTAAAGATTGGGGATTTAGCTCAGCTGGCTAGAGCGTACGATTCACATTCGTAAGGTCATAGGTTCGAGCCCTATAATCCCCACCATGTTTTGTTTCACAAAACACCAAAAAGCAGGGCATCGGACTTCGCTTCGCTCAGTGCGAGCCCTATAATCCCCACCAGATGCGCGCCATTATGGCGTTTTTTTAACGTAAAGACTATTGCAAAACTAGATTTAGTGGTGTATTATTGAGGTAAGACGCTAAATGTGGGCGAAAATTAAGCATAAAATTAAGTATATTATTATAGCATTACCAAAGCTCGCCCGATGAAGTCAGACGAAAGAACATACAAAAGGAGGTAAATTTTATGTTCAAACGAATTATCAAGCGTGATGGAAAGATTGTAAAGTTCGATCCAGAGAAAATCACCGAAGCCATTGCAAAAGCTGGCTTGATGACCGAGGAGTTCAAACATGACCGAGCAAAAGCGCTTTCTGAGAAAGTGCTGAAGCGTGCCGAGGAAGAAATCAAAGAGCGCACGCCACATGTAGAGCAGATTCAAGATATTGTAGAAGAAGTATTGATGGAGTCGAGCTTCAAGAAGACCGCTCGAGCCTATATTCAGTATCGTCAGGAGCGTTCGCGCCGACGCGAGGCAAAATCTGACCTCATGAATATCTATCGCACGATTTCCCACGCAGACGCGAGTGAAGATTCTGATGTGAAACGCTCTAACGCTAACGTGGACGGCAACTCTGCCATGGGTAAGATGCTGCAATTTGGTGCAGAAGGCTCTAAGGTGTTTGCCAAGACCCTTTTGCTGCGTCCAGATATTGCGGCGGCACACGATAATGGTGACATTCATATTCATGATTTGGACTTCTATGCTACAGGAACTTTGACTTGCTGCCAGAGCGACCCATTTGTACTGTTTGAAAATGGTGGGTTTAATACTGGGCATGGTCATCTTCGCACGCCAAACTCGATTGGCTCTTATGGGGCACTAGCGGCGATTTTGTTGCAAGCCAACCAAAACGAACAACACGGCGGCCAGTCGATTCCAAACTTTGACTACGCAATGGCGCCCGGTGTAAACAAATCATTCCGCAAGGCTTTGAAGCGCAACCTTGAAAAATACAACAAGTTTTCCGGCAAAAAGCTAAACTTAGATGTAAAAGATGATTATGAATACGGTGATGACAAGAAGCTAGAAAAAGACAAATGGCCAAAAGAGGTGATTGCGGCATCCAATGAGGATGTGGAGCGAGAAACCTTGCAGGCAATGGAAGGATTTATCCATAACCTTAACACTATGCATTCGCGTGCTGGTGCGCAGGTGCCATTTACCTCAATCAACTTTGGTACAGATACAACTCCGGCTGGACGCTTGGTATCAAAATATCTTCTAGAGGCTACTGAAAATGGTCTAGGTAAGGGTGAAACACCAATCTTTCCAATTTCGATTTTTAAGGTGAAATCTGGTGTAAATTACGAGCCAGATGATCCAAACTACGATCTCTTTAAGAAGTCGATGGAAGTAAGTGCTAAGCGTTTGTTCCCGAACTTCTGCTTTATTGACGCGCCATTCAACTTAAAGTATTACAAGAAAGGTGACTACCGCACCGAAATCGCCACGATGGGCTGCCGCACAAGGGTATTTGCAAGCGTATTTCCAGAGAGTGACGGCATCGTAACTGGCAGAGGGAACTGTTCATTTACTACCGTAAACTTAGTACGCATTGGCATTAAGCATGGTATTTGCCTGGGCGAGCGTAAGGAAGCTGACTGGGATGGTTTCTACAAGGAACTAGACGAAAAAATGGACCTCGTGAAAGACGAACTACTAGAGCGCTTTGAGTTTCAGGCTAACCAACACGTACGCAATTTCCCATTTCTTATGGGGCAAGGCAACTGGTTTGGGTCGGAGAAACTCGGCTGGAACGATACTTTGCGTGAGGTAATTAAACATGGTACGCTTTCGATTGGGTTTATTGGCTTGGCTGAAACTTTGGTCGCAATGGTAGGTAAGCACCACGGCGAAGACGAAGATGCGCGCGAGCTGGGGCTTGATATTATTACGCATATGCGTGAGAAATGTGATGAATACTGTAAGAAATACAAGCTAAACTTCTCGCTACTCGCTACGCCGGCTGAAGGTATTGCAGGGCGCTTTACCAAAATTGACCGCAAGGAATATGGTGTAATTAAGGGTGTAACTGACCGCGAGTTCTATACCAACTCGTTCCATGTGCCGGTGTATTACCCGATTTCGGCCTTTGACAAGATTGAGATTGAGGCGCCATACCACAATCTCTGTAACGCGGGGCACATTACCTATATTGAGCTTGACGGCGACCCATCGCAAAATATCGCTGCGTTTGAAGCAGTGATTCGCAAGATGCACGACTCTGGCATTGGCTATGGTTCGGTCAACCACCCGGTAGATCGTGACCCGGTTTGTGGGTTTTCGGGAATCATTAAAGGCGAGCGCTGCCCACATTGTGGCCGCCTAGAAGGAGATGTGAGCTTTGAAAGATTGGAACAAAGCTGCAGTTGCTAGGATTAAGGAAGCTCCGCAACCGCCTGCAAAAAAGATACGATTATCTGGCCCACTAGAACATGACAATATCGTAAACGGTGATGGACTCCGCGCAGTGGTATGGACACAGGGTTGCCCCAACCACTGTCCGGGGTGCCAAAACCCGGAAACTTGGGATTTTGATGGGGGGTTCATGGTGGATATTAGCGAGATAGAGGAGCGCCTGAAGGCTTTTAAGGGGCAAACTGGGCTAACCTTTTGTGGCGGGGAGCCGTTTGCACAACCTAAGGCCTGCAAAGAGATTGCTGATTGGGTGCGCAAGAACCTTGGCTGGAATGTCTGGAGCTTTTCGGGCTTCACTTACGAGCAAATTAAAGAAGCCGGGGGTGATGCGTGGGAGTTCTTAAAATCTCTAGATGCGCTAATTGACGGGCCGTTTATCTTGAAACAGAAGGATTTAAGTTTGAAGTTTAGAGGCTCTAAGAATCAGCGCTTGCTACACCTAGAGCTTGGTACGGGCGAGATATTGTCACAAGAATAATCGGACAAATGTAGTATAATAGTATTACATAAATTAGGGTCATTTGATATAATATACATATTAAAGTGGAGATAACATGGACCCAGACGTTAACGACGAATCTAATATATTTACCGTAACACCGATGAGTCAGAAGATTACCTTGGAACCGGGGTTTACTTATACGGGTGAAATCATCGTGGCTATTCCGGTAAATGCCAAACGGAACTTTTCTTATCGCGTGAGCGTGGCGCCATATAATGTAATTGGCGAAGATTATTACGCTGATCTTACTAATATATCCAAGACTTCGGCGATTGTAGATTGGATTACCATAGATAACCCTACTGGTACTTTGGCACCAAACGAATTGGCTCATGTTAAGTTCCATATCAATGTGCCGAGTGACGCAGGTGGGGGTGGGCAGTATGCTGCCTTGATGGTGGGGTCCGATGAGCAGCAAATGGCTGGTGATGGTATTTCGGTGGGCAATGTGTTTGAGCTTGCGAGTATTATTTATGCGGAGGTAGAGGGGGAGATTATCCACGAGGGGGAGATTTTGGAGAATACCATTCCAGAGTTTTCTTCGGTACTGCCGATACGAGTAGCAGCGTCGGTGACAAACAACGGCAACATTCACGAAACTGCAAGAGTATTTGTGACGGTAGAAGATGCGTGGCGTTCGACACAAATCTATCCGGCGCCGGGCGAAACCAACGGTGTAGAAGAAGAAATTATGCCTGGCACCACACGCTATATTACGCGGGACATTGACGGTATTTCGCCACTTGGAATCTACCGAGTAAAACAAGATGTAATTTATATGGGCGAGCGCGACACCACTACGCAGATTGTGGTGGCTTGCCCGGTGTGGTTTATGGTGCTGATGATTGTAGTGCTTAGCTCTGTGATAGTGGGCGTAGTGCTAGCAATTCGGCGTCACCGCGAAAAGCGTAAGCCAATTGTAGTGTAATCGAACAAGTGTTTGATAGCGGAAAAGTTTAGCAAAATTAAACAAAATGCTTGTGTTTTGAAATGAATCGTGCTAATATGGTATTAGTATAAGATAATAGGGATCAAATCATGCACAAGTATATTAGGTCTACTATTCTTGTTGGTGGAATGTTAGGGGCTTCCGCGGCAACAGGAATGGTACTAACGGCACCAACTGGTGCGGCTACGGTGAGCACTTCCACTGCTACAGTCAACGTCTCTACTTCATGTAGTATGACGGCAACGGTTAATACAACCCACAGCGCAAATCTAGTTAACGGCCAGGAGAGTACGGCGGTATCGTCTTATTCTAATGGTATTGGTAAAACTACTATTGCTACCACTTGTAATGATACTAACGGTTTTGCAATTTATGCTGTTGGTTATACTGGCGACGAAGTAGGTGCTACTAACAGTACCAAGCTAGTAGGCGTGAATACTGGTGTAACTATTCCTACTGGTAGCGGTACTGCTAGCTCCAACTGGGGTATGAAAGTTTCTGCCACTACTGGTGTAGCTAATATGGTACAAGCTACCATAGACAATGGTTTTGATGAATATAGAACAGTGCCAGACAGCTATACTAAGGTAGCTCATATC
>JAFRGM010000011.1 GCA_017433855.1 Candidatus Saccharimonadota bacterium
TTATTACAATTTGGTGCCCATAGCGCTGGGGAAATACCTGTTCCCATTCCGAACACAGAAGTCAAGCCCAGTCGCGCCGATTATACTGCTCTGCGGGAAACTAGGAAGGTGCCAAGTTATCAGAAAATCACCCGAAAGGGTGATTTTTTGATGTTTTATGAAGCCTTAGGAGAATAAAAATTCACGCTCACTACGGGAAATAGTGAGCGTGGAATTTTACTCTTCTGATGCGTCTAAATCATCTAAGGCATTGAGAAGTGAGTCTTCGACGTTCTTTTTCTTCTTTTTGGCGGGAGCCTTGACTAGCTCAATATCTATATCATAACCGGTGAGCTTTGAGGCCAAGCGAACGTTTTGGCCTTGTTTGCCGATTGCAATTGATTGTTGCTCTTCGGTGACGTAGACTTTAGCTTTTTTGCCTTCGATTTCGACTTTGTTGATTTCGGCTGGAGAGAGAGCTTCGCGGATGTATTCGGAGGCATTATCACTCCAAGTGATGATGTCGATTTTTTCGCGGTCACCAATCTCGTTCATAACGGCTTGGACACGCATACCGCGACCACCAACAAAGGTACCAACTGGATCAATGCCAGGAGTGGAACTGGTGACGGCGATTTTAGTGCGACGACCAGCTTCACGAGCGATACCTTTAATTTCTACGGTGCCGCTATCAAGCTCTGGAACTTCATGACGGAAGAGGTACTCAACAAACTCGGCTCAACCTCGAGAAAGGATGAGCTGTGCACCTCTGTCGGTACGTTCGATTTTTTTAATGTAGACTTTGATGCGGCTGCCCACAGTGTAGTATTCACCATCAATTTGTTCAGAGCGTGGCATAATGCCATTGGCGCGACCAAGGTCAACACGAACAATACGGGACTCAACCCTAGCAACCATACCAGTGACGACGGTGCCGATTTTGTCTTCATATTCCGTAATAACGGCATCGTTTTCGGCGTCACGTAAGCGCTGAATCACTACTTGCTTGGCGGTGCCAGCGGCAACGCGGCCAAAAGTGGTGACTTTGTATTTGGTTTCGACTATGTCGCCGAGTTTTGCACCTTCACCAGCTTCGGCTAGTGGAATCTCGGTGGACGGATTATAGGCCAAACCATCTTCGATGGCTTCGCGAGCGACGTAGACTTCAGCTTCACCGGTATTGGTATTGAGGGTGGCGCGGACATTCATGTCACGGTCGCCGTTTTCTTTGCGCCAAGCAGCAGCAATGGCTTGCTCGATGACGCTAAGGACGGTTTCGCGAGGAAGGCCTTTTTCTTCAGCAATAATGTCTACCATAGCGGACATTTGCTTCAAATCTAGGTTTTCCATGTTTCCTTTCTATTGAAATGTTAATATGAATACTAGAATGGCCTACCCTTAGGGGTAGGCCAATAGAAGTATATTTTTATTATAGCAAAATCTTGAAAAAATGCAATAGTTTTGGTATAATAGAATTAACAGATATTACTTGTATAAACAGAGGAAACTTATGAACATAAACGAGGAAGAGCGGAGGGCCCGGCTCTTAAAATCACGGGCTGAGCGGTTGCCGGATATCAAGCGGCAGTTTGAAGAGGCGCAGAACCGTAATTTTAACTCTAATTTTAAGCCAGGAGGCAAGGATGCGGATTTGGTCGCATCTAAGCCTACTCAGGGCAAAAACGCCTCTAAGGGGGCAAAAAATGCGCCACAGGGGAAAAATGCTAAAACGAAGGCGGCTAAGAAGCAATCTGCAACCGTAAAAGCACAGGCTAAAACAGAGGCGGAGCAGAGAAAGGTGAATTTGTCGGTTTCTACCAAAAAAGGCGATATGATGCACCATCAGCGGATGCTGTCGCAGGACGTCAATGCGCAAGCTACACAGCATATTATCGGTATTCCAGTGAATAAATCACGCTATAACGGGTATGGTGGCGAACAGATTACGAATGCCAAGCTCAAGCAGATGCGTCCAGACCCAGAAGCAGTACGAATTATCCCAATTGGTGGGGTGGGCGAGTTTGGTATCGGCAAAAATATGACCATTATAGAATATAAATCTGAGATGCTGATTATTGATATGGGGGTGCTGTTTGCAAGTGGTGATTACCCTGGGGTGAACTATTTAATCCCAGACATTAAGTATCTTGAAGATAACCGAGATAAGGTGAAAGCGATTTGCTTTACGCACGCCCATCTTGATCATATTGGTGCTTGTAGGCATTTACTACCGAAGTTTTCGGAGCTGGTGCCGATTTACGCTACGGAGTTTACGATTGGCATGATTAAGAAGCAGATGTCTGAGCTGGATAATGTGCCAGAGATGAATTACCATGCGGTAGACCCGTTTAAGCATGAAATAATTAAAGTAAGCGAGCATCTATCGGTGGAGTTTATCCATACGCTACATTCAATTCCGGGTAATTCGGCGATTGTAGTGCGTACACCAAATGGGCTAATCTATTTTTCTGGCGACTGGCGATATGAGGCGAACCCAATGGGCACACAGACTGATTATGCGCGGATTGATGAGATTGTAGCTAAGGAAGGCGTGGATCTCTTAGTAAATGAATCTACTAATATAGACTCGCCGGGGCGTCATCCACACTCGGAGTATGATGTTGGAGAAAATCTGGGTAAGGTGATGGATCACTATGCAGATGGGCGTGTGATTATATCGTGTTTTTCTTCTCAGATTGCGCGAATTGAGCTGGTTTTGAAAGAGGCGGCGGCGCGGGGGCGCAAGGTGGCGTTTTCTGGGTTCTCGATGATAAACAACGTAGAGGTGGCACTAAGGGCAAAGTCTATTAAAGTGCCAAAAGATACGATTGTAAAGATGGAAGATACTTTGAAATTGCCGGATGATAAGGTTTGTATTGTGTGTACTGGTTCGCAGGGTGAGCTAAATGCGGTACTAAACCGAATGGTGACTGGGGCGCACAAGTATATCAAAATTAAACCATCGGATACGGTAGTGTTTTCGTCAAACCCGATTCCTGGTAATGAGCCGCATGTAGTAAATACGGTGGATGGTTTGCTACGCGAAGGTGCGCAAGTGATTCAGAACGGCAAGACGCATCTCACAAACATTGGACCGCTGCACCTTTCTGGGCACGCGTACTACGAAGATCATGTAGATTTTGTAACGCGTCTAAGGCCAACTAATTATTTGCCATATCATGGTGAGTTTTATATGCTAGAGCATAATGCGGAAATGGCAGAGAATGTAATAGGTATAGCTAGAGATAGGATTTTGGTGGCAGATGACGGCGATATTGTAGAGTTGATGCCAAATAAAACTATCAGGAAGACGGGTCGCATACACGTGGGGAATAAACTTTATGATGACGCTGATCAGCTGGTGCACGAGGCGGTGGTGAAGGATAGGATTCATATCTCGCGCGAAGGTATTTTTGTAATAGTGTTGACACTTAATAAAAAAACGGGACATTTAATGAAGACACCAGACATTGTGTCTAGGGCTTTTATCTACCTAGATAATTCTGAGGAGCTAATTGGCAAAATCAGACATTATTTGAGGCAGAAAACCGATAAATCTATTGCAACCGACCCAGAGATGAAGGTCTTGAAAGAAGAAATTAAGACTGATATTACGCATATTCTCTTTGATGCTACTGGGCATACGCCGATTGTAATTCCCGTGATAAATAAAGTATGATATGATAATTGTATGAACATATAATATATCATGGAGTAAATAAAATGAGTAAGACTGTTTTGATGGATTTTTATGCAGATTGGTGTGGGCCATGTCAGATGATGAAGCCGGTGCTAGAGGAGTTTGAGGCGACGCATGGAGATGTTGAAATTAAACGTGTTAATATTGACGAAGAAGAAGAGTTGGCGGACAAGTATAACGTATCTACCATACCGTGCTTTGTGTTAGAGCGGGATGGTGTGGAGGTGGCACGCGAAATAGGGGTGATGCCACTTAAGAAGATAGAAAAGATGCTGGAGAAATAAGAATGCGATCTTACGATGTGGTGATTGTGGGGGCAGGAATTGCTGGCATGACGGCAGCGATATATGTGGCGCGAGCCGGCAAAAGCGTGATTCTTTTGGAAGAAAGAATGCATGGCGGGCAAATTATAAATACCATAAATATCGCGAATTGGCCAGCTGAGCCGGGGATTTCTGGCGCAGAATTGTCGCAAAAAATATATCATCAGGTGAATAATCTTGGAGTGGAAGTGGAATATGTAAAAGTGCTTTCAGTTGAGGAGAGTGATGAATATTTGACTGAGCAGGATGCCAAAAATGCAGCAAGGCGGCTATTTGTGGTTAAGACTGAGGATGGCGATTATACCGCTAAGGCGGTAATTGTTGCGACTGGCACAGAGCCACGCAAATTGAGCGAAAGTCAAATGAAGGATGCTGGTAAGAGGACGGTTTCGTATTGTGCTACTTGTGACGGAGCGTTTTTCAAGGGCAAACCAGTTGTAGTGGTGGGGAGTGGTAACACTGCTCGGCATGAGATTGCTTATTTGAATAATATTGCTTCTAAGGTGTACCACATACATCATGATGATCCAATTCCAGAGGATGCCGTGGCGGTGTTTGTGGCGATAGGACGGGTGCCAAATACGGATGCAGTAAAAAATATAGTAGATTTAGATGAGTCTGGCTATATTGTGGCGGGTGAAAATTGCAAAACTTCGGTGCCAGGTATCTTTGTGGCTGGCGATTGTCGTGTAAAAGATGTGAGGCAATTGGTGACCGCGGCTGGGGATGGTGCCGTGGCGGCGGCTGGTGTGCTAGCGTATTTGGCATAAAATAGTTTTAAGCTGTTCTTAAATAGTTTTTTATGCTATAATATAGCTGTGCCCGAGTGGCGGAATTGGTATACGCGTTCGACTTAAAATCGAATGGGAAACCATATGGGTTCAAGTCCCATCTCGGGCACCACCATTAGAGTTAAAAGGCGCCATCTCGGCGTTTTTTCGTGCTTGCTCTATCAATAATAGCGCTGCGCACGAAGAAAACACCAATCTGGTGCCTTTTAATCTCTAATGGTGTGAGCGGTGAGTTAAAAGGCGCCATCGCGGCGTATTTTTGTGCTATAATAATTATGTAAATAGAGTGGAGCGCAGAGTGAAGATCAATTGGCGGAAATGGTGCGATGAATGGCTGTTGGCCGGTAAAGGTATTTTGCTGGCAACGCATAACAAACGCTTTGTAGTGGGCTTTTTGGTGGCTTTTTTGATTTTTGGCACTCTGATGAACTTGTTATCTGGCGGGGCTGGTAAATTTCAGCTAATGGGGGTAATTGGGCCGGTAAAGAGCCTGGAGATTATTTTTGAGGCATTTTTGGGTGTGTTTGGGGTTAAGATGATTTTTTCTGAGTGGTTACCGATGTTTTTGCTTGCAATGCTGCAGGGGGTGCTGATTGGCCTAATCGTGCTATTGTGGCACAACAAGCGTAAAAATACTGCCAATGTAGAGCGGGCAGGGCTAATTACTGGGTTGATTGCGCTAGGGGCAGGATGTCCAACTTGCGGCACAACTTTGCTTACTCCCCTAATTGTTGCAATGCTAGGAACGAGTGGAATGGCGGTGGCGAGTGCGGTTTCTGGTGTAGTAACAATCGCAGCGGTAGTGTTGGCATTGTGGTCACTTAAACGGATTGGCCTGGAGACTTATGTTATAATAATGAATGAAAAATATCTTGCGAAGCAAAAGAATAAAGCGAAAAAGGAGTAGAATGGAGACGGATGCAAAAGAGCGAGGCGTAGGGCGGTTAGCGCGGGTAATTGGTCTGGTGTTGCTATCGGTGGCGTTTTTAGCGATTATTTTTGTCAGTATGAACACAAAAGTTCCAAATTCTGAAAAAGTGTGGTATCCAGAAATGACGACGGGTAATATGGATGCCAAAAATTATTTTGTAATCTATTCTGATATTGCTTGTCCATATTGCATTGCGTTTGAAAATGCAATCATAGAAAATAAGGAAGAATTCGAAACATACATTGAAGAAAATGATGTTTTGGTGGAAATTAGAGTGGCGGATTTTTTGTATGAATTTGGCGAATCTAACCCGATCGAATCACGGTATGGAGCGGAGGCGATTTATTGCGCAAAAGATGCTGGCAAGTTTTGGGATTATTATGAACTAGCAGTGACAAAAGTTTGGAATGAGTACTTTAAGAATGCAGGAAAGTCGGCATTTAGTGAATTTAATAAGCTGGGTAAGGATTACTGGATAGAAATTGGTGAAGAGGTTGGGCTAGACGAAGATTTTGCGCGCTGCGTTAATGACGACAGGGTGCTGGATGTCGTAATGGGGGACGCTAAGAAGATGACACGAATGGTAACTGGTATGCCGTATTTTAAGTTTAATAATTATGTGCTATCTGGATTTGATTTGTCTTGGGGCTGGGATAGGGTGGTAACATATTTTGATGCGGGGCTTAAGAGCTAATGCGCGATCACCTATTGTCGCAACATTTCCTAAGGTCACCAAAGTTGGCTCTGATTTTGATCGGACATTCTAATCTGAAAAAACGGGACTTGGTGGTGGAAATTGGCGCGGGAAGTGGCGTGATTACTTCGGCCTTGGCGCATCGGGTGCGCCAAGTGATTGCAGTTGAACCGGATGCGAAGACAGCGGCAAAGTTGCGCGAGAATCTAAAAAAGCGCGAGATTTCAAACGTAACGATTGTAGAGCAAGATTTTATGGAGATGAATCTGCCAGACGAGCCTTATAAAGTATTTGCGAACCCACCGTTTCATTTGAGTTCGGCGATTATTCATAAATTGATTGAAGACAAGAACCCGCCAGCAGCATTTTATTTGATTTTGCAGAAACAATTTGCTCTGAAATTGTTGAATACTGACAGACACTACACCTCACAATTAGGGATGAAGCTCATTCAAAGTTATGCGACTAGGATTAGATTGCCACTTAAGCCAACCGATTTTACACCGCCGCCAGCTGTGCCAACAGTACTTTTTGAAGCGAAACATTTATAGTATTTTGTCAAGTGATAAGTGTTCGGTTTTTGTGGAATTACCTCTGTTAATGATGGCTTTCATGGTAGAATATTTGGCTGTGGAAAACTAAATATTATAAAATGTGAATTGTAAAAAATCAAGGTTGACAATGCTTATGTCTATGCTAGAATAGAATTAGGTTCGGACCAATCAACGTTGAGAGAGGCCGGAACTTGAGTTTGATTGGGTGGGAGAGTGTGTTAGTTATTCCATCTAGAAATTATAAAAAATCCGTCCTCGCAGCGGATTTTTTTGTGTTATAATAAGCTTATGAGGCTTTCAAGAAAGATTGATAAGGCCCTAGCTTGTATAACGATATTTATTTTGTCGTTTGTTTTTGCTTTTGCAGCGAATTATAATAATAACGATACCTTTGCTGATAACGAAAGTGGTATTTTTATTGAGGCGGCTGAGTATTTTGTGACTTTTTACGATGAAGGTAAGAAGTTGACGGTCAAAACTGATGCAGCCACTGTGGGTGAGGCATTAAAGCGGGCCGGCTACAGTTTGAACTCGGCGGATATTGTGGAGCCTGGCCTGGATACAAAAATCAACACGAATAATTTCTTTATTAATATTTATCGGGCGCGGCCAGCCATTGTGAAAGATGGTTTAGTAGAAAAATATATCATGAGCGCAAGTCGTGATCCTAGGCAAATAGTGCGCGACGCTGGCATAGAGATATACGACGGTGATGAAATTAATGCCGTACAGACGGAGAGTTTTTTGGAAGCAGGCATCGCGAACGCGTATGAAGTTGTGCGGAACGGCGGTCGGACAATAACCGAGCAAGAGGAAATCGCATTTTCTGAGGTGGAAGTAAAGGATTATAATTTGGCGCCAGGGCTGCGTGAAGTAAGGCAGCTGGGCGAGATGGGGGCAAAAGAGTTAGTGTACGAAGTTTTTTATGATGAGGGTGTAGAGGTAAAGCGCGAGCTTGTGTCAGAGAGCATAGTGCGTGAGCCGGTCACTAGAATAGTGGCGGTGGGGGTGAGTGAGATAGAGCGGACTCCGTTGACGGCTTCTAGAGGGGTAAACATTTATACAGTGCATAAGGGCGAAACGATAATTGAACGTAAAGAAACTTATTATGATTTAAATATGAAGGGGGTGATGCTGATTGCCGCGCGTGAGTGTGGGGCGGAGGCATATTACACAGTGAGAGAAGACGGCGTGAAAGTGGATGCTGAGGGTTCTGTGTTGGTGGCGGCAGATTTAGAGAGATATCCGTGGTGCTCGGTGGTGGAGACTTCTCTAGGGCTAGGTAAAGTTTATGATACGGGGTCGTTTGTAAATAAGCCAGATGGTACTGGGCATGAACAGTTTGATATTGCGACGGATTGGACGATAAGAGACGGAGTGTAATTATGGCTTTGCAGAACAAGAAAAGTTTGGGGCAACATTGGCTAAAAAACAGAGAGATTTTAGACGAAATTGCGAGATTAACGAAGACTACAGCGGGTGAGGCAACATCGTTTTGCTTGGAAATTGGGCCTGGGCTGGGGACGCTTACTGCAGCACTGTTCCGGCAATTTGACGAGGTGATGGCGGTGGAGTTTGATGAGAAACTGGCTAATAACCTGCCAGGGTCGTTTCCGGGCAAAAATCTTAAGGTAGTAAATGCCGATATTTTGAAGTTTGATTTTGATGTTTTGCCGCAGTCGTATGCAATTGCGGGAAACATACCGTATTACATTACGGGGCCGATTATAGAACGAGTATTGACGGTTCAAAATCTTCCTAAGAGTATCGTGCTTCTGATTCAGAAAGAAGTGGCGGAGCGAATTGTGAGTGATAAGGAAACTGTTTTGTCTTTGAAGTGTAAAAACTTGGCAGATGTGAGGCTGGGGCCAGTGGTAAAAGCGGCGGAGTTTACGCCACCACCAAAAGTAGATAGCCAAATAATAGTGATGGTGCCGCATGCGCCGGTGGTGGAGTCTGAGGTGATGGAACTGATAAAACGTGGGTTTAAGGCGCCGAGGAAAAAGTTGATACACAATCTGGCCGGGATGGCATCAAAGGAAAAGATAAGTGAGATTCTGCAAGAGTGCGGACTGAGTGATAGTGCGCGTCCGGGGGATTTGCATCTTGAGGATTGGCAGGCGATTTATCAAAAAATTAGTAATTAGTGATATAATAGAGGTAATATGTTAGACGTGAAGTTTATTAGGGAAAATTTAGAGTTAGTTGAGAAGTCCACCAAAGAGAAGGGCTACAAAATAGATGTGCGCGAAATACTGAAGTTGGATGATGAGCGTAAGGCGATATTGGCTGAAGTAGAGGCACTGCGGTCTCGACGTAATGAGATTGCGGCCAAGATGAAGGGTGGAAAACCAGAGACGGCGCTGATTGCTGAGGGTAAGCAAATTAAAACTACCCTTGCTGAAAAAGAGGCAGAACTTGACAAAATAGAAGAAGCGTGCTATAATGGGCTTAAGAGGGTCCCAAATGTAATATTTGAGGACGTGCCACTTGGGGGTGAGGAATGTTCGGTAGAGGTAAAAAAGTGGGGAGAAAATCATACTACTGGAGTAGACCACTTAGATTATGCAGTGAGCCGAAATTGGGTTGATTTTGAACGCGGGGCAAAAGTGGCCGGTGCGAAGTTTTACTACCTAAAAGATGGGTTGGCTTTGCTTGAGAATGCGCTTTTGCAATATGGATTAAGTAAGGTTTTGGAGCATGGTTTTACGTTTATGACGGTGCCAGATATGGTGTCGTCGCGCGTGCTAGAGGGGTGTGTGTTTAATCCACGCACAAGTGACCAGTCTGATGAATATTACATTGAAGGTGAAGATTTAGCAATGATTGCGACGGCCGAGATGCCATTAACTGGCTATCACATGGATGAAATTATCGACGAAGATAAGTTGCCGTTAATGTATGCAGGATATTCGGCTTGTTTTAGAAAAGAGGCGGGGACTTATGGTAAATACACTAGAGGCTTATTTAGAGTGCATCAATTTAATAAGCTAGAAATGTATGTTTTTTGCTTGCCAGAGCAAAGTAAAGAGATGCACGACAAGATTTTGGCGATAGAAGAAGACATTTGGTAAGGGCTGGGGGTGCCTTATCATGTCATTAATATTGCGGCGGGCGATCTTGGTGCGCCAGCTGCAAAAAAATATGATATGGAATATTGGTCGCCGGTCAATCAGAAATACCAAGAGATTACTTCGTGTTCGAATTGTACGGATTTTCAGGCGCGTGCGGTAAACGTGCGAGTGCGTCGTAAAGATGGAACAGTGGAGTATGTTCATACTCTGAACGGTACGGCGATACCTTTGGCGCGCGCTTTGGTAGTGATTTTGGAAAACTATGCTACGGAAGGTGGCAAGTTGAAAGTACCGGAAGTTTTACGGCCATATTTGGGCGGTAGAGAGGAATTATAAAAAGGAGGAATATGATAGAAAAAATTGACATCTCTGGCAACGGCTACAAAGTAGAAGAAGGCTTTAAGAAATATGTCGAGAAGCGAATCGGTAAGCTAGACCGGTATTTGCCACATGGCTCTAAGAAGGACGTGGTGGCTAAGGTGATTGTGGCAGAGATTGGCAAGAGCAAAGGTGGCGATAAGTACGAGATTTCGGTAGCGATGGAAATCCCGGGTGGCAAGGTGATTGCGGCGCGTGACGAATGTTCAAATGTGTTTGCTGGTGTGGATTTAGTGGAGGCCAAATTGACTGGGCAGATTCGTCGCTATAAACTTGAGGTGCAGCCACACCGCCAAAAACGAAGTTTCAAGGACTTCTTCATTAAGAGAAAATAATTTAATATACGAGGAAATATGGCTAAAGAGAAGAAACCGACAGACAAATTGGCTGATAAGACTGCTACTACGAAGTTTTTGCAGGGAGTGTTTGGCGATGCCCAGAAAAAAATCCTGAAGAAGATGTGGAAGCGTGCTCAGAATATTGGCAAATTGGAACCAAAATATGAGGCGATGAGCGACGAGGAGCTAAAAGACCAGACTCGTATTTTTAAGGAGCGAATAGCAAAAGCATTAGAAAATAAAACAGTGTCTAGTGCGGAAGGCAAGAAGACTAAAAAATCCAAAAAAGCTAAGAAGTTGCCAGAAAAAGACGATGCGAAGATTTTGAATGAGATTTTGGATGAGGCTTTTGCGGTGGCACGAGAGGCTTCTAAACGGGTGCTGGGAATGCGTCCGTATGATGTGCAGCTAATTGGTGGCATGGTGCTAAACTCTGGTGCGGTGGCCGAGATGAAGACTGGTGAGGGTAAGACCCTAGTGGCGATGTTGCCAGCCTATCTGAATGCTTTGACGGGGAGAGGCGTTCATGTTGTGACAGTGAATGATTATTTGGCGCAGCGTGATGCGGGATGGAATGGGCCAATTTATGATTATCTTGGTGTAAGCGTGGGGGTCATTATCAATGACGCTTCTTTCGTGTATGATCCGGAATACGAGAATGAAGATCACGAAGACGAGAGATTTAAACATTTGAAGCCAGCAACAAGAAAAGAGGCATACAACGCCGACATTACTTATGGCACTAATAATGAGTTTGGCTTTGATTATTTGCGTGATAATATGACTAGCGAAGTGCAGTATTTGCGGCAGCGCGAACTTAATTTTGCCATTGTGGACGAGGTGGATTCGATTTTAATCGACGAGGCAAGGACGCCGTTGATTATTTCGGCGCCGGCTGGGGATAATCCAGAGCAGTATTATCAGTTTGCAAAGGTAACTTCGAGGCTCGTGCCAGAAGATTATATTTTGGATGAAAAGCGTCGTAGTGTAACTTTGACTGATAAGGGTATTGAGAAAGTTCAGAGTATTTTGGGGGTTGATAATCTATATTCCACAAAGAATACTCCGCTTGTATATCATCTAGAGCAGGCTCTTCGGGCGGAAGTGCTCTTTCAGCGTGACACAGATTCTGTGGTGACTAATTCTGTCGAAGTTATCATTGTGTACGACCATAATGGGCGTCTAATGCAGGGGCGGCGCTACAATGAGGGCTTGCACCAGGCGATTGAGGCTAAGGAAGGTGTGGCGGTAAAGCAGGAGTCTATGACGCTGGCAACAATTTCGTTCCAAAACTTTTTCCGCTTGTATCATAAATTGTCTGGCATGACTGGTACGGCCTGTACAGAGGCAGAGGAGTTCCAGCAGATTTATGCGCTGGACGTAATTCAGATACCACCCAATAAGCCGATTGCGCGTGTAGATAAAGATGATTTAATTTACAAGACTAAGGCGGCAAAATTGAAGGCGATTGCCGAGGAAGTAAAGAAATACCACGCTAAGGGGCAGCCGGTGCTCGTGGGTTCTGGTTCGATTGCGAACAACGAAGAGATTGCTAAATATTTGGATCAATTTGGCTTGCCATACGAGATTTTGAATGCCAAAAATAACGAACGCGAGGCGGCGATTGTGGCGCGTGCGGGCGAAAAGGGAGCGATTACGCTGGCTACCAATATGGCAGGGCGAGGTACCGATATCAAGCTAGGCGAAGGCGTGAAGGAGCTAGGTGGCTTAGTGGTGATTGGTTCGGAGCGTCACGATTCGCGGCGCGTGGATAATCAGCTAAGAGGCCGCGGTGGTCGTCAAGGTGATCCTGGTACTACGCAGTTTTTCGTGTCTTGTGAAGACGATTTGATGCGGATTTTCCAGGGTGACAGAGTAAAAATGTTGATGACGCGGCTAGGGGTAGCGGATGATATGCCAATTCAGACCAAGTCTATCTCTAAAACACTTGAGGCGGCACAGAAGAGAATTGAGGGCTTTAACTTTGACTCACGCAAAAATGTGGTGCAATACGACAATGTAATCAATCGTCACCGCAAGGTGGTGTATATGATACGGCGCAAGATTTTGATGGGAGATGATATTTACCCAGAGATTAAGCGTTTGATGCGGGACGAAGTGAAAATGCTGACAGAGTTTTCGTCTAAGGTGAATAAGAACTTCGAGAAGGAGTTTAAGGCAGTCTTTGATTTTGATGATGATTTGATTCGGGGAATTGGCTTAAAACGCACCGAAAAAGAGCGTGAAAAGCTGGCGATGGAAGCGGTACTAGAGGCATACGAGAAGAAAGAAGACGAGTTTGGTGCGGAAGTAATGCGCAAAGTAGAACGCGAAGTGTATCTTAAGGTCTTGGATATTTTGTGGATGCAACACCTTGAAAATATGCAGCATTTGCGCGAGGGAATTCACTGGCGTAGTGTGGGGCAAAGGGATCCGTTGGTGGAATACCGAAGCGAGTCGCAGAAACTATTTGACGGTTTGCAACGTAACTTGCGCGAAGAAGTATTAAGGATTTTGCTCACGATTACGCCAGCGGAAGCACGCGCGGATAAAGTAACCGATGGCGAAGAGTACGAGTCTGAGCTAACCAAGATGGCAGAGTCGCAGACCGAAAAAGGCGTAAATGAGGTTTCGGCAGGTAGGAAAAATCTAGACAAAGAGTTTAAGAAGAAAACTCCAGGGGCGGGTGTGAAGAAAGGCGCCGCAAAAGGCGGTTCTAATAAGAAGAAGTCTAATAAAAAGTCTAGCGCTAAAAAATCTAAAAATAAGAAGAAAAAGTAGTCTATCTATCTATTATAGCATAAGTGCAATAAAAAGTCAAGTTTTATTCTGTTATGAGACATTCGGTAGAAGAAATCCAGCTAAAAAATGGCGCGAAGGGACTTTTGATTGATATTCCTGGCGCGAGTGTAATGGCAACACGAATTGAGTTTCGGGCGGGGATGTTGTATGCCAAAAATCAGGATGTTTATGAGTTGCCGCACGTGGTGGAACATTTGGCTTTTGGCGCCAATGCGAAGTTTCGTGATGAGCAGGCATTTGAGGCTGAGTTCACAAAGAATGGGGCGTATCATAATGCTTGGACAAGTGATGTGTCGGTGTGCTATGAAACGGAATGCGCAGATTTTGAGTGGGATAGAATTATGGAACTGCAAAAGGTTTCGATTTGTGAACCGCGTTTTAATGACGATGAACTAAAATCTGAAAAAGCCAACGTTAAAAGTGAGCTAACTGGCTACATGAACGATTATTACCGGTTGCTTTGGCCGCGAGTTCAGCAGGCAGTGGGGGAGCCGGTGCTTGATCTTGGCCAGCGTCGGGAAACGATTGCGAATATCGAGTTGAAGGATATTCGCGAGCATTACCGGCGGACACATACGGCGAAAAATATGCTGTTTATTATAGCGGGAAAAATCAAGGGGCGACGGCGGAAGATTATTCGTGCTTTAGAGGAGTGGCCTTTGAAGGAGGGCGAAAAATTCGAGATTCCGATGGCAGATTTGCATTCTAGTGAGGCGGTGTCGATAAGGCGAAAAGATGCTTCTAACATTACTTTTGGTTTTTCGCTGGTGACGCCAAGATACTTGGAGCCAAAAGAGGGGTATGCACTGAACTGCCTGAATCATATTTTGAATGGTACCACTAATTCAAAGATTTTTGGCAAGGCTAGGAAGCGGGGACTGGTATACGGCATGGGTAGTTCGCTGGCGGTGAACGCAAATAATTCTTACTGGGATTTTGACGGCGAGGTAAATGAAGAAAATGCTGAAGATTTGTTTTTGCTAATTCAAGAAGAAATGATGAAGGCCTTGAACGGTGAAGTATCAGATAAGGATTTTGAGGCGGCAAAACTATATGCTTTAGGGCGATTCCAGATGGGGGCGCAGACGGTTGGGCAAGTGGCGGATTATTATGCAGAAAATTATTTTGTAAATGAGTCAATTGTGAGATATGATGCTGTGCCGAATTTGATTCGTGACATAGATAAGGGGCAAATGATTGAGCTGGCACGTGAATTTGCTGGCAGTGGAATTAAGGGTTTTGCAACGGTATCAAGCGTGGAAAAAGCAGTAATCTCGAGTTTGGAAACTAAGCTGAATTTTTAATTTAGCGCGCTAACAAGAGTTTGGTATAGGCGGCCGCGCTCATAAACATCCTTAAACATATCAAAAGAGGCGGCTGAGGGTGACATTAGAACAATGGAGTTGGGGCCGAGGTTTTCGGCAATTTGTTGGGCGCTAGAAACGGCTTGCTCCAGAGAAGAAACGGGCAGGAAGCGAGAATCTTGGTAACGATTATTGAGCTCGCGGCCAGACTCGCCGAGCAGAATAATGCTTTTGATGTTGGGTGTCTTTAGAATGTCGTAGATTTCTGGGATGTCGGCATTGTTGGTTTTGTCGCGGCCGCCTACGATAATGACGAGATTTTGACCTGGGAAAGCATTAACTGCAACGCGAGTGGATGAAGGGTTGGTAGAGAAATTGTCGTCGTAGTATTTAACGCCGCGAAGTTCGCGGAGAAACTCGAGGCGGTGAGGCAGGCCGTGAAAACTGGCTAGCCCAGCGATAATTTCGGCTTGGTGAGTTTCTAAGTAATCTTGCGGTGAGAGCTGAAGATAACAGGCCACAGCCGCAATGGCGGCGATGGCGTTGTTTTGGTTGTGTTGACCCGGCAGAGTAATGGCAGATTGAACTGCGGCTGGAATACTAAATGGGTAGGAGAACCGGTGTATAGCCGGTGAAAGTTCGGCCAAAGAGACGGATTCAGGATTGTTTTGGTAGAAAATGCAGTAGTCGTGAGAAGTTTGATACCTAACGATGTTGGACTTGGCGGCAAGGTAGTTTTCGTAGCTTCCATGGACATTGATATGGTCTGGCTCTAGTTGCCCAATGACAGCAATAAACGGAGATTTATTTAAGTCCCAAAGTTGAAATGATGACATTTCGTAGACTACGACGGAAGTTTCGGTGAGACTATCTAAGACCTCGAGAGCTGGTACGCCGATGTTGCCAACAAGATAAGCGTCGTGGCCGCCAGAGTCTAACAAAGCCTTAATGAAAGAGCAAGTGGTGCCCTTGCCCTTAGTGGCGGTAACACCGATGATTTTGCAGGGGCAGTGGTCGAAAAAGAATCTAGTAATGCTGGTTTCGTTGGCTAGACCGAGGGGTGGGATGGATGGACTGCGAAAAACAAAATCATACGAGGTATAATCGTGCGCTTGTAGTTCAACCGGAGTTTCATTTTCAAAAATGTCAATTTTAACATCGTTAAAATGTGAAAGGAAATATTTTTCGGTAGCTTTACCCTCTTTGCCATAACCAAGTAATGCGATTTTCATGAGGTAATTATATCATAAAAATAGCCCCCGCAGGGGCTGTTTTTATTGTGTGAGGTTCCAAGAAAGGTCTTGAGAGTTAAACTCTAAGCGCATCCTTTCTCGGCCAACCAGAACGTCGAAGACGTGCAGAGTCGCCTGGCCCGCAAAATGAATATGTGTGCGGAGCAGCTCAGTGATTTCTGTCTCGCGTCTATCGCCACGACGTCGAAACGTTAGTGGCTGGCAAGGCGTCATTTCGTAACCGAAAAGCGCCATTACCTCGACTTTTTCTGTTTTATTTTTTGTTAAAGTTTTCATAATTGACTCCTTAAATTAATTAATTTTTAGAGTCATTTATGTGAGCCTCCTCCGGCTCAAAGTCAGGGGCATAAATGACAATACCACGAGACCAATGAACTTTTCTCATCACCAGTGACCGAAGTGTAGCATGAGATATTACTATTTTACCATAAATATTTTATTTTACCTATGGCTAATTATAATCCCGCATCCTGCAAAACTTTCCACGCTTCTTCCGTAGAATGGGTTTCCATTAGTTTTGCGCGAATTTCTGACGCTCCAGCAAAATTATTGATATAGATTTTGAAAAAATGTTTTAACGGTTCATAAGAAAAACTCGAACGGTGTTCTTCGTATAAGTTTAGATGTAACTTTAAAAGCTCAATTAATTCGTCCTTTGTGCCAATATGTTCAGTAAAACAGTATGGATTTTGAAAAACGCCGCGGCCAATCATAAAGCCATCAATTTCTGGATATTTTTCGTAAAGCTCTAGTGCGTGAGCACGGTTTTTGATGTCGCCATTTATAATAAGCCGAGTCGCCGAGCTAAGCTGGTCACGAAGTCTAATAATGTCCGGGATCAATTCGTAGTGCGCAGGCACCTTGCTCATCTCTTTTTTAGTGCGTAAATGCACAGTAAGCGCAACCGGATGTTCGTTTAATAAAGTCACAAGCCAAGTTTTATACTCATCTGGCTGACTCCAACCAAGACGAGTCTTGATGGACACCGGTAAATTTGTATGAGCTTTGGCATTGCGATAACACTCCACGGCAAGCTCCGGAGTTTTAATCATTGCTGCGCCACCGCCAGTTTTGTTAACGTTTTTATCCGGACAACCAAAGTTCAAATCTACCCCAGCAAAACCAAGTTCTTCCAAAGCCCCGGCGCATTCCGCAAAATGTTCAGGATTTTTACCCCATATTTGAGCAATAATTGGCGCATCAGTGGAAGCAATTTGCAATCTTTCTAGAGCATTCCAGCGTCCTTTCTCACTAGCGTAAGACGACACATTGGTAAACTCCGTAAAAAACAAATCTGGCCGACCAGCGCGCGCGATAACTTGACGAAACAAAATATCCGTTACGCCTTCCATTGGCGCCAGAATTAAAAATGGTTTTTCTAGTTTGTCCCAAATATTCATAATTTATCTTAAAGGTAGGGTTGACATTCAAATTGGTGTGCGGTAGAATATTAGTAGGTATGGTTAATTGCTCTTCTTTCGAGGGGCAATTTTCAGTTTAATTGTAACTTTTATGTTTTCAACTTCAACATCCATGGACCTCCTTTCTCCTCATCGCTCTTAATTATTAATTTTGCAACCCTACCGTTTTTTAGTCTAACATATTATTATCTTGTGGGCAAGGTATGGTATAATTAATTTTAAGCATAAAACTTTTGAAAGGAAAGAATGGAAAAAGAGCATGAAGAAAATGTAGAACCAATATTCAAAAATAATGAAAAGAAAAAGAATAAAGGTCTAGTTACCTGCATTATTGTGCTTGCAATACTTACCATTGGTGGAGTTGCATTTGGTATTTATGGAATGATTTCACAAAATAACAAAATTACATCGCTTGAAACCGATTTAGCGAATTGTGCTGCCGCTAATGATGACACAGAAAACATCATGGTGACTTGTCCAGATGGAACTGGAATAGTGGTGACAACTACCAATATGGCGAATGAGTACAAAGAGGTTGTAGATACGCTGGAAACTTTAACATCTAATATAGACGTGTACGCATATATTGAAGATAGCGATATATTAGCATATAAACCGGACGGCATTAATGCATTTGTGCCGATAAAACTTAGTCTCAGGAAAACATCAGTGTATGGTCTAGGTGTGAAAGAAAAAATGAGCACTTTGGAAACGAATTTGGCAAATGCTGGTTTTAGTTCGATAGGTGACATCCCGATTAGGGGTTCAGCTGGCCCGCAAATTAACGGTTATTTAAATCCCGAAACGAACACCATTTGTGGCGCAATAAGTAGCGCTAATTACGAATACGATACTGAACGCGACTATATAAGTATTGAATGCGCCAAAACTAGCTGGACTTGGTTGACGGAAGAGGATAAGGCAACGATTAAGGCATTTGAGACGGCTTATTATAACACAACTAATTCGTATCCTGTCATAATGTATGATTGGGATAATGAGGTTACTAATAGTGAGTATGCACCGTATCAAAATACTTGGATTGGTATAGGTGGGGCGGCCGGCCTCTTTTATCGCACTAGCCCAGAGGCGGAGTGGCAATTCTTTAGTGCGACACAGGGTGTGTTAAATTGCAATGATTTTAATACGGAGGATTTGAAAAAAGCTTATCTCAATATATCATGTTGGGATAACGGCCCATCAACCGTACAATTATAGTAATTCACTCAGCAAAAATTGGCACCAATACCGGTGCCAATTTTTTACTCATAATATGTTATAATGGTATTTATGCAAGATTTGGAAAAGCGACTGAAGATTCTTGAAAGCGAATATCGGCAAATATACGAAAAATTGAAAATTGACGAGAAGGTGGCTGAGGCGGCAGAGCTAGAAAAGCAAGTGGCGGAGCCAGAGATTTGGCGCGACATAAAAGTTGCTACCGAGAAAAATCAGGCATTAGCAAAATTGAATGCTGAGGTGGAGCCATGGACATTGCTTGGCGCACAGATTAATGATTTGCGGGAGCTGATGGAGCTTGGTGGGCTAGACTTAAAAGATGAGATTAATGGGCAGATGTCGGCAATGGAAGCGGAAATGCAGAAATTGAAAAAGGCGTTACGCTTTAATGGGGTTTACGATGCAAGCGATGCCATCATGAGAATAACTTCTGGTGCTGGTGGTACAGAGGCAATGGATTGGGCGGGGATGCTCGAGCGTATGTATCTGCGGTTTTTTGAGAAGCATGGGTTTAAGGCTACAGAGATAGAGCGGACGCAGGGTGAAGAAGCAGGTATTAAGACGGCGGTTTACGAAGTGACCGGGCCAAATGCTTACGGAACTCTAAAAAGTGAGCATGGGGTGCACAGGCTGGTGCGACTTTCGCCGTTTAACGCTAATAATTTACGCCAGACTTCTTTTGCGCTCGTAGAGGTTTTACCGGTGATCAAGGTGGATACTGATATAGTAATAGACGAAAAAGACCTTAGGGTTGACGTATATCACTCTGGCGGGCACGGTGGGCAAAGTGTTAACACTACCAATTCGGCGGTGCGAATTACACATTTACCAACAAACACAGTAGTGGCGATTCAAAATGAGCGTTCGCAACTGCAAAATAAGGAGAAGGCGATGGAGATTTTGCGGGGCAAGTTGGCGCAAATGCAGATGGAGCAACATGCCGAAAAATTGTCTGATTTGAGGGCTGGCGAGTCGGCGGGTTGGGGGCAGCAGATTAGAAATTATGTAATGCAGCCGTACAGATTAGTGAAAGACACCCGAACTGGCTTTGAAACAACAGACACGGAGGCTGTTTTGGACGGCGAAATCGACGAATTCATTGACAAATTTCTTGAAATGTGATATAATGGAAGTATATGTTTTCATAGTTTTTTGAAAATTTTAGGGGGGTTAAAAAATGAAAACGTTGTTCTTTGCAGACTTTGATTACACCATGTGGATGCATGGTGACCCAGGGCAAACCGAACGCAACAAACGAGCGATTCAGGAGTATCGGAAGCGGGGCGGAAAGTTCGCGCTTGCGACCGGCCGTAGTCTGATGTCGCTCATGGAGGATTTTCCGGACTACCGGGAATATCTTGATTTCCTGATGGCTTATGACGGCGCGCTGACGTATGTTGTGACGCCAAGGGGGGAGGAAGAAATTTTCCGTATTAACATTCCACCGAGGGAGGTTACGGAGATTACTTCAATTGTCAGAGGAACGGAGGGGGATTACCGTCGCGATATGGTTTATCTCTGTGGTATGGGTGAGTACCGGAAGATACCTTCTAGGAGGTGGGGGCGCATGCCTGGGCAGCTCGGAATCAACAAGATTCGCATTTGGTGTGAAGACGTTGAAGATTGCCGTCAATTGACAGAGGCGCTGAGCGAGCGGGATTATAACGGTTATTCCTATTATGACATCCCGCCTGAAAGCAATTTTGACATCGGAAGGTTGCACTGGGTTAGCGATCAAGCTAGAAGTGCAATCGAAGTGTTGCCGCGTGATGTTAACAAGGGTGAAATCATCAGGGCGCTTCAGGGGCGATTCTTCCGAGACTACAGAATCGTGACGGCTGGAGATGATGTTAACGACATCAGCATGATTAAGCTGTTCGATGGTTATGTGGTTGGTCAGAAAGGCAAAACCAAGTTGGCGGAGAGTCTCCCGGAAGCTAAAACCGCGGCGACGCTCGCGGAAGTTCTTGACGAAATCAAAGTCTAAATAAAATGCCTCGCGAAAGCGGGGCATTTTCTTGCGAAATACTTGAAATAAATACAAAAGTGTGATATAATGGAAGTAATAACTAGCTATGGGGTTAGGTCCTTGGGGTCTTAGACACTCAACCAGGGAAACCGGCTCGAAAATCTAGTTTTAAGAGTGTTATAAAATTTAAAGGAAAGGATAAGAATGCAAGTCATTCTCGGCACCAAAATTGGTATGACCCAGATCATCGGTGAAGATGTCAATGTTACTCCAGTAAAAATCCTTCAAGCCGGCCCCTGCACAGTGACTCAGATAAAGACCACCGACACTGATGGTTATAATGCTGTGCAAGTAGGTTTTGGTCAGGGTAAGAATCTGAGCAAGTCGGTATCTGGCCATGTGAAAAAGGCTGGAGAAAATATAAATCCTAAAGTTCTGAAGGAATTTCGTGTAGACGAGCTGCCTGAAGGTTTGAAACTGGGAGATACTCTCACGGTCGAAAGTTTCAAGATTGGCGATAAGGTCGCTGTAACTGGTACGAGCAAAGGTAAAGGTTTTGCTGGTACGGTAAAGCGTTGGAATTTCCAAGAATCGCGCAATACGCACGGCTTTAAGGGTGATATTCGTAAGGTTGGTTCAATCGGTTCGATGTATCCTCAGAAGGTCTTTAAGGGTAAAAGAATGCCAGGGCGTATGGGTCACGACACTGTAACTGTTAAGAATTTGGTGGTTGCATATATTGATGCGGCTAACAACTTGATTGGTTTGAAAGGTGCAGTGCCTGGGCCAAAGAAAGGCATTGTAACAGTGGAGGGAAAGGAGTAATATGGCAACTTTAGATAAAGACGTATTCGGTCTCTCCGTAGAAAATCATGAGTTAGTAAAATTGGCTTATGATGCATATCTTGCCAATTCACGTTCATCGCACGCTAAAACTTTGAAGCGTGGCGAAGTACGCGGTGGTGGTAAGAAGCCATGGAAGCAGAAAGGCACCGGTAGAGCACGTTTTGGTTCTACGCGTAACCCAATTTGGCGCCATGGTGGTGTGGCATTTGGTCGCACTGGCGAAGAAAACTTCACCAAGAAAATTGCACGTTCATCCAAGCAACTTGCTGTAAGGCAGGCGCTTAGCATGAAAAATGCAGATAAGGCAGTTATTGTACTTCCTGCGGATACCAAAGTAACTGGTAAAACCAAGGACGCAGAAAAGATTTTGAAGGATTTGAAGCTTGATGGCAAGTATGTGCTTGCTGTAGTGGCGGAAAAAACTCCAGAAGTACTACGTTCTACGAATAATTTGGCAGATGTAAAATTAGTACGCGCTACCTACCTTAATGTTTTTGACATTATGAATGCAGATGCAATCGTGTTCTCTGAAGCAGGTCTAAAGGCTGCAACGGAATGGTTGAAAGGAGATAAGTAATGGCAGAAGCAGTAAAATTGCACATCATTGAACCACGTGCAACCGAAAAAACTTACATGGAGCAAACTAAGCGTACTTATGTTTTTCCAGTAAAGCTTTCGACTTCTAAGCAAGAAGTGGCGAAGATGGTGGAGAAAGAGTTTAATGTCAAAGTAACCGACGTGAGAACTTTGATTCGCAATGGTAAGAAAACCAAATATTCAAAAGGTAAGCATGCTTACCCTGGTATTACGACTCGTGCAGATAAGAAGTTTGCATACGTAACGCTCGCAGAGGGCAATTCAATCAAAGTATTTGAAGAGCCAGAAAAAGAAGATAAGAAAACCAGCGCAAAGGATGCTAAGAAGGCCGATAAAAAGACCGACAAGGCAGACAAGAATGCAGGTAAGGAGAATAAATAATGAGTATTAAAGCTTACCGCCCGATTACTCCGGCGCAGAGGCAAAAGACGACTGAGGACTACGATCAAATTACGTCGAAGAAGCCAATGAAGTCGCTTCTCAAGGCCAAAAAGCAACAGGCGGGTAAAAACAACCAAGGTCGCATTACGGTGCGTCATCGTGGTGGTGGCGTCAAACGCCATTATCGCATCATGACCTACAATTTGCCAAAGAACTTAACTTTGACGGTTGAAGAGATTGAATATGACCCAAATCGTAGTGCGCGTATTGCACGCGTAAAAGACCAAAACGGTGTATATTATTATGTTTTGGCTGATACCAAGATGACTAAGGGCACTACCTTTAAGACTGGCGACGAGATTGAAGTGGAAGATTCTAACCGCTTGAAACTTGAGAACATTCCAGTAGGTACTTTTGTGTATGCCATTGAACTCACTCCGGGTAGGGGTGCACAGATGGTGCGTGCGGCTGGTGCTTCTGCACAGCTCATGGCCAAGGAAGATGGCTATGCAACCCTTAAGATGCCATCAGGTGAAGTACGTAAAGTTTTGGCTACTTGTGAGGCTTCGATTGGTACGGTTTCTAATTTGCAGCATCAGAACGTCAAGATTGGCGCTGCAGGACGTCGTCGTCGCAAGGGGATTCGCCCGACAGTTCGTGGTGTCGTGATGAACGCTACGGATCACCCACACGGTGGTGGTGACGGTGGTCGTCACGGTTCTGGTAAAGCTCCACGCACTCCATGGGGTCAGCTCACGCTTGGCTACAGAACTCGTCACAACAAGAAAACTAATAAGATGATCGTGCGCAGTCGCCACGAAGGAAAGAGGAAATAATGTCTCGGAGTCTGAAAAAAGGTCCATTTGTGGACTACAAACTCGCGAAGAAGGTTGCCGCTCTCTCCGCAGAAGACCGCACCGTAATCAAGACTTGGGCACGCCAGTCTACGATTTCACCAGAGATGGTGGGTCGTACGATTGCAGTACATAACGGTAGAATGCATGTCCCAGTGTTCATTTCGGAAAATATGGTCGGTCATAAACTCGGCGAGTTCGCACCTACTCGTAAATTTAAGCGTCACGGTGGCAAGAAAGCCGCTGAGGCCGCAGCAGCAAAGGGAGGTAACTAATCATGGCTACTTTATTTGCACATGCTTATGAAAAAGGTATTGATTCACAGCCACGAAAGACTAATATCGTAGCTGCGCTCGTAAGAGATCGCTATGTGTCTGATGCGGTGGTTATTTTGGAAAATACCCCACGTCGCGCCGCAAGAGCAGTGCGCAAGGCAATTGAATCTGCCAATGCTAATTTGATTAACAATTCGGGTGTATCAATTGACCCGAAAACCATCCGGATTTCTAGAATTTTCGTAACGAGCGGTACTCGTATGCGTAGATATGTTCCTGCGTCACGCGGTCGCGCTTTGCCTTACGAAAAAATCAGTAGCAACATTTTCGTCGAGGTCGCAGGCGAAGAAAAAGTAAAGAAAACTGCTGAAAAGTCAGAGGCTAAGACCGCTAAGACGGTAAAGGCTGACGATAAGAAAGCAGCAGCAAAGGAGAATAAGTAATATGGGTCAGAAGGTTAATCCCATCTCTTACCGTCTCCAAATCAGCAAAGATTGGTCGAGCAAGTGGTTTACTCGCAAAGCCGATTTTCGTCGCTGGTTGGTGGAAGACGACAAAATTCGCCATTTGATTGAAGACAGATTCAAATCTCGTCCAACGATTGCGCGAATTACGATTGAACGCTCCGCTAATCTCACCACGATTACGATTTACACTGCGAAAGCTGGTGCAGTAATCGGTAAGCAAGGGGCGGGCATCAATGAGCTTAAAAAAGAGCTTGAAAAAATCGTTGATGGTCCAATTCGCATCAACGTGGAAGAAGTTAAAAAACCTGAGCTTAACGCTAAACTGGTGGCAGAGAATATTGGTTTCCAACTTGGTAAGCGTATGAATTTCCGCCGCGCAGTGAAAATGGCTTTGCAATCTACTATGAATGCTGGAGCTAAGGGTGTACGTATTGAGGTGTCTGGCCGTTTGAACGGTGCAGAGATGAGCCGCCGTGAAAAATTCATTGAGGGTTCAGTGCCACTACACACTCTTCGTGCAGACATTGATTTTCATTGTCATCACGCTCCAACGATTGCAGGTATTGTAGGTGTAAAGGTTTGGATTTACAAGGGGGAGAAATAATATGGCAATTTTAATTCCAAGAAAAACTGCGCATCGCAAGGTACGCAAAGGTAAAAACGAAGGTGTAGCTACACGCTGCAACACCGTAGCGTTTGGTGATTATGGTTTGATGTCGCTAGACAATGAACGCATTAACTCGCGTCAAATTGAGGCGGCTCGTCAGGCTATCACCCGTTATATTAAGCGTGGTGGTAAGATTTGGATTCGGATTTTCCCACATACACCAGTTACCAAGAAACCTCTAGATGTAAAAATGGGTTCTGGTAAAGGTGAGCCACAATTTTTCGTGGCTAAGGTAAAAGCTGGTACGGTGATGTTTGAAATCGCCGACGTGACTGAAGAGCAGGCTAAAGAAGCATTGCGTCTTGCGTCTCACAAATTGCCAGTGAAATGTAAAATCATAAAGAAAGAGGAGTTTTAAGATGGCACATTCGCTAATAGGAACAGTAACCTCCGATTTGCGTGATAAGACCATTACCGTCTCCGTCGTAAGTCGGGAAACCCACCCACTCTACCGCAAGCAATATACTAAAACTCGTAAGTATACTGCTCACGATGAGAAAAATGAGGCCCATGAGGGTGATCGTGTAGAAATCGCGGCAACTCGCCCACTTTCTAAGACCAAGGCTTATACTTTGGTGAGAGTGATTGAAAAGTCGCGTGGACGCGTAGAGCTAAAAGAAGATGTAAATGTGGTAGCTGAGCCAGAAAAAATTGGCGCAGACAAGAAAGCCGCAAAAGAAGAGGGGGAAGAATAAAATGATACAGCACGAAACTAGATTAAAGGTAGCCGATAACAGTGGTGCTAAGGAGCTCGGAGTGATTCGTGTACTTGGTGGCACTAGGGCGCGTTATGCACGAGTTGGTGATATTGTAACCTGCTCTGTGAAGGATGCGTCGCCTACTGGCAACGTAAAGAAAAAGGCTGTAGTAAAGGCAGTAATCGTACGCACCGTTCAACCGATTCGTCGTCCAGATGGTTCTACTATTCGGTTTGATGAGAACGCTGCAGTGCTAGTGAACGAAGATAAAACTCCAAAGGGTACTCGTGTGTTTGGACCAATCCCACGGGAACTTCGTGATCTTGGTTTTGCAAAGATTATTAGCTTGGCACCGGAGGTACTCTAAAATGGCTCAAAGTTTGAAAGCAAATGACAAAGTACGCGTAATTGCCGGTAAAAACAAAGGCATTGAAGCTAAAATTGTAAGGATTGATCGCAAGGCTAAAAAGGCTTGCCTTGAGGGTATTGGCATCATAGAGCGCCATCTCAAGAAATCGTATTTTAACCCAGCTGGTGGTAAAAAATCTATCCATGTTGGTATTGATCTGTCAAACCTTAAACTTGTAGAGGCGGCAAAACCTGCAAAGAAGGCAGCCACCAAAGAAGCTAAGGCTGACAAAAAAGACGCTAAGGCAAAGAAAGGAGCTAAATAATGGCGGACAAGAAAACGGCTGCTGCTAAAACGTCAGCACAACCACGCCTTAAAGCTCTCTACAACACAGAGCTAAAGGCGAAGCTCATGAAGGAACTTAATGTAAAGAATATCAACCAAGTTCCAGAGCTAAAGAAAGTAATCGTGTCTTCTGGCGTGGGCAAGAAGCGCGAAGATAAGAAGTTTACCGAGACGGTTGAATTGACCTTAGGCAAAATTACTGGTCAGGCACCAACTTCACGGTTGGCGAAAAAATCAATCGCTACTTTCAAAATTCGTAAAGGCATGGGTGCGCCAGTTGGCTACCTCACGACTTTAAGAAATGACAAAATGTACGAATTTGTAGATCGCCTTATCAACATTGCATTGCCGCATGTGCGTGATTTTCACGGTGTTAGCCGCGATGCATTTGATAAGCAGGGTAACTACAACCTTGGCCTTAAGGAGCAGACAGTATTTCCAGAGATTACTTTTGAAGATGCTGCAGTTCTGCACGGTCTTGAGATTACATTTATAATTAAGAATGGTTCAATGGAAGGAAGCACCAAATTGCTAGAACTTTTCGGAATGCCGTTTGAGAAGAAAGGAGACAAATAGTATGGCTAAGAAGTCTGCTGTGCTCCGTGATGAAAAACGACGCAAATTAAATGAAAAATACAAAGCAAAACGGGCCGAGCTAAAAGCGGCAGGCGACCTAGAAGGTCTACAGAAATTGCCACGCAACGCTTCACCAACTCGTCTAAAGAACCGCGATCTTTTGGACGGTCGTCCACGTGGTTATATGCGCCGCTTTGGACTTTCGCGTATTAATTTCCGGGAGAAAGCCTCTAAGGGTGAGATTCCTGGTGTAACTAAGAGTAGCTGGTAGGAGAAAGGAGAGAAATATGTCGTTACAATCTACAGATCAAATCGCCGATCTTATCACTCGCATTCGTAATGCAGTCATGATTGGCAAGACGGAAATCCTCGTTCCTACTTCCAAGTTGAAAGTAGCATTGACCGAGGTGTTAGTAAAAAATGGTTACTTGGCAGCTTATGACATCGTAGAAGGTGAGCCGCGCGCAATGCTTCACGTTGTAATTAACGAGCCAGGAACGATTGCTAAAATCAACGAGATTAAGCGGGTATCGAAGCCAGGTCGTCGCGTGTATGCGGGAGCTGACGAACTAAAGGCCGTGAAATCTGGTCGTGGCATGGTAGTTGTGTCTACTTCTAAAGGTTTAATGACTGGACGCGAGGCCAAGAAAAACGGCCTTGGCGGTGAAGTCATGATGCAGGTTTGGTAAAAATCAGTAGTTCCTATTGACAAAATTACCAAAGTGTGCTATAATGGGGGGATAGAGCAAAACCACTCCGTAAGGGGTGGTTTTGCTAATGGTTGACTTTTAGGGGATGCGCCGATATAATGTCAATAAATATAGAGTGTGAGTGTGGAAACGCTGTATATTGTTGTTACTAAAAGTTAAGGAGGAATAACTTAATGAACAAAACTATTAAATACAGTCTAGTGGCAGGGCTCACTATGGCTGCTTTTTCTCTGGGGACAGTGCCAGCAACGTACGCAACTGAGGCTACGGCCTATGTTTGCGAAAGTGAAGGTGCTATTACTGCAGAGGCAAGTACCGTAGAGATCTCAAAGACGGCCACCTCTTGCGTGCTCAAGTTTACATTTGAGAATGCAATTACTTATCCGGTAGCAAATCCGCTAACGGTTGAAGGGCTAACTTTTGTAGGTAACCCGGCAACTTCTGACTACTCTACAATACTTACAGATGAAAACCACACTGTAGTTTTAACAATCAACCAGAACGGTATTAATAAGATTAAGGCTGCAGGTGAAACTGGTCTGGATTTGACCGTGTCTGACACAACGGAATCTTTTGCAGTGAAACTGACAGTAGAGCCATGGGTAGGTAGTTTTGCTTACACCTTGGGAACCAACGAAAAGACCACGCTGGCCGAAGGTGATACGATTGAAGTGCCAGTTTCTACTAGCGCATTATCTTTTGAAGTGACTTTTGTAAATGAATTGACGGTGACCCCGCCATTTACGAACCAGATTGCTTTTGAAGGTTTGATTGGAAATACAACTCCAAATAATGTCGAAGTTGATTACGAAGTAGATGACACGCGTCACGTTGCGACGGTTACCGTAAACGAAAAAGGTTTAAGGAAGATAATCGAAGCTGGGGCAGAGGGGGTGACTTTTGTGATTAAGAACAGCACCGAATCAAATACCGTAGTGTTGAAACCAGTAGTAGATGCAACGTTTGAGGACGACAAAGATACTGTTAAAGTATCAGAGACAACTAAGATTGTCACGCCAGCGATTGATGGCGTAACTTACACCTTTGATAGCAATGACATGTATGTGGCAATTGACGAAGATGGCGTAGTGAGTGTGAGTGATGAGTTTATCTCTAACTCTGATGAGACGGTAGAAATTACCGTAAATGGTTTGGTTGGCGAAGAAGCATTGGTGTCAAAAACTTTGACTTTGACGATTAAGAAAAACTACTTTACTCCAGAAGACGAAGGCTATGATAATCCGTACGAGGTAGTAGAAGGTGACGGCCAGACTTATACGATTGACTCGGGTAAGACTCTAACAGTAAAGATTGATGCACCGTATGATCAGGTGACATATGTAGAGGTTTATAACAAGACGCTTTATGATTATCTAAGCGGTATTGATATGACCAACTTGACCGATGAAGAAATCCAGGCTTTACTCACGGAAGAGGAATGGGATTCGCTATTCTTCTGGCTAACTGAGGGCGAAGATTATACTATTGAAGAGGGTAGCACCGTAGTGACCTTGACCGATTCGTTCTTGGCAAAGTTGATCGCTGGCGAGTATGGTATGGTTGTGAACTACCGTGATAGCTCGAACATTGATGAAATAGTCGACAACTATGCAGAGTCCACCTTTACCGTGGCGAAGGTTACCACTCCTGATACTGGCGCATACACCAGCAAGAAAGAAGGCGCTTCGGTGAATGTATTAACCACCGTAATGGCAACGGTTGCGGCGTTTGCTGTAGCTGCGATAGCAAAGTTCGCCAAGCGCAAATAATTATAACGACTTGCCTTTCCGTTAAGTTATAGTTATAATTGAATAAAATAAAACAAAAACGAAAATACACAAAGGGGGGCAAAAATGGCCTTAAGGGGGTGGGGGATAGTATTGAGAAAAATGGACTGGCTCACCAGTCCATTTTTCTATTGACTTTATGATTATAATTGCTACAATAAAAGTAGTAAAGTGGAGGTAAATAATGAAAAACAAGATGGCTTACGCTGGGTCGGCGATGGCTTTAATGTTTGGAGCGGGCTTTCTAGCACCGGTTGGAGTATATGCGGACGGCACGATTTCGACGTTTGAGGAGTTGGATAGCGCGATTTGTGCGGGTGGTTCGTATACCCTTGGTGCGGATATAGCAGCGAACGCTTGGTTAGGCAGTCAGTGTAATTATGTGCCTAGTAAAGATCTCACGTTAGACTTTAATGGTCATACGGTTACTTCGGCTGAGGATAAGGGATACAACCTTGATTTCCATGATGGTACATTGACGTTCAAGGATAGTGTTGGTGGTGGTGGTTACACTCAACTTGGGTCTGGTAATATTGCTATTGCAATCACCAATGGCAAATTTGTGCTTGACGGTGGCGATATCAATTCCGTTGACTGGGGTGTAGTACTTTGGCACGATTCTGAAATGGAGATGAATGGTGGTTCGATTACTACTGATACCGATTCTTGTATTTCTGGTAATGGGGTTACGGATCCGTCTAACTCAAACTATGGCGCAAATACGAAGATTACAATCAATGGCGGTAAAATTACGTCTAAAAATGCTACTGGTATCTACCATCCTCAGATGAACGGTGTACTCGCGATTGCTGGTGGCGAGATTTCCGGTAAAGACGCTGGCGTAGAGATTCGTGCTGGCGAACTAAATATTACAGGCGGTAAGATAAGTTCTGCTAGCGATGTAGAATATAGTGTGACTGCAAATGGAAGTGGTTCTACTATTTCTGGTGCTGCAGTGGCGGTGTCACAGCACACTACTAAGCTGCCTCTCAAAGTTGTAATTTCTGGTGGCGAGTTCTCTGGCCCAGTGGCTTTTAGCGAGCAGAATCCGCAGCAGAATGGCGCAGAAGCATTGGCAAAGATTACTACTTCTATTACGAATGGTTCGTTTGTAGCGACCGGTGATGAGCCAATTGTAGTGAGTGAAGATGTGCGCAATTTCATTACAGGCGGTACATATAGTAAAGCGCCAGTAGATGATTATGTGGCTGAAGGCTATAAGGCAATTAAGACTGAGGCTGGTTATAGAGTAGCTGAAGTGCTGGAGAGCGGTTCGAGCGTGTCTGAAGATGGTACTGAGGCGCGGGCGAATTTTGCAGAGCCAATTGAGGGCGAGAATCTAGCGATTCAAATTGCTAATTCGGAGATGGTGGAAGCTGATATGGCAAAGGTAAGTCCATTCTTAAAGGCTGTTTACGACATTAATGTAGTCAACCAAGATACGAATGAGATAATTGCTGTGGATGGCAACCAAATTGATTTCGCTTTGGTTCTAGATGCGGCAGATTATGAAGGAATGCAGTATTTTAAGGTTGTATACATCGACGATGAGGGTAAACTAGCAGAGGCTTTTGACACAGAGGTGCAGACTGATACAGAGAATGGCACAATAACTTTGTTGTTTTCTACAACCCACTTAAGTGCGTATGGCGTTTTGGCCTCGGACACTGAGTTCCCGGCAGTTTTGGCGACGGAAAGTGAAAGTACTGGTGATACCGTAGCAGCACCAGAGACGGGCATTCCGACAGCGGTGGCAAGTACGGCACAAATTGACAGAATGATTAGCGTGATTGTGACTAGTTCTGTAGTGTTTGTGGCGGTGGCAAGTGTGCGAAAGTTGCAACTGATGCGTTGGGCAAGGGCACGCAAAATGCACCAGGCCTAAAGGCACTGTATTGACTTTTTAATAAAAGTGTGCTATAATAGAAGGAGAGAGGTCCCCCGCAAGGGGGACTTTTTGTTACGATAATGTGATTTTGACTTGTTTTTTGCGTAAGTATATGCTATAATTAATGGGATATTAATGTAAAGGAAGATATGAGTCGTATCGGAAAACAACCCATCGATATTCCGGCGGGAGTGACAATTACGGTCGGCGACAAGGAGATTACTGTCGCAGGGCCGAAGGGTCAGCTCTTAGTTCCGGTTCAGCCTAATACGAAGACTGTCGTAGAGGGCAATGTGGCTACCGTTACTCGTAGTGACGATGAGCCAAAATCTCGTGCTTGGCACGGCTTACAGCGTGCACTGCTTAACAACGCAGTTGTAGGCGTAACAAGCGGCTATGAAAAAAAGCTAGAAATTAACGGTGTAGGTTTTCGTCTTTCTGGTGGTGGCCAAGAAATTGAAATGGCCCTTGGTTTTTCACATCCGGTGAAATACAAAGCTCCAGAAGGCGTGCAGCTTACTACGAATAAAATGGAAATTACAGTGTCTGGCATTGACAAGCAAAAGGTTGGCCAGGTTGCTGCTGAAATCCGTAGCCTCAAGAAGCCTGAGCCATATAAGGGCAAGGGCATCAAGTATGCGGACGAAGTAATTATCCGCAAGGCTGGAAAGGCAGGTAAGAAATAATGAAAAGCATTTATAGAGCAAATCGTACGCGTGCTAAGATTCACGGCACAAGTGAAAGGCCACGCTTGACGGTACATTTTTCGAACCTGAATATTACGGCGCAGGTGATTGATGATGATAAGAAGATCACTTTGGCCTATGCTACGACGGTTGGTGCTAAGATGACTGGCACAAAAACCGAAAAAGCTGCCAAAATTGGCGCAGAGATTGCTAAGAAAGCAAAAGCTGCAAAGGTTTCTAAGGTGGTGTTTGATCGTGGTTCTAAGTTATATGCTGGCAGAATGAGCGCCCTCGCTGATGCAGCCCGCAAGGAAGGATTGGAGTTTTAATTATGCCTGAAGCTGAAAAGAAAGCCCCAAGAGTTATCAATAAGTCTGGCACTCTTAAGATGGAAGATAAGATTGCTGCTACTAAGCAGACGCGTGATATCTCCGGTAAGAGGATGGACCGACGCAATCGTCGTGATCGCGTAAAAGCGGATGTGGCGCCAAAGGAATTTGACGAGCTAACTATCGCTGTAGATCGTGTATCGCGAACGGTGGCTGGTGGTAGTAGGATGAGATTTCAGGCATTTGTAGCGATTGGGAATCACAAGAATAAAGTTGGTATTGGCGTGGCCAAAGGCAACGATGTAACTACGGCGGTAGCTAAGGCTACTAGCAAGGCAAAGAAGTCGATGATTACGTTCAATATGGACGGTGAGACGATTTGCCACGAATCTCGTACGAAGGTAACTGGTGCAGATGTTCTAATTAAACCAGCTGCTCCTGGTACCGGTATTATCGCTGGTGGTACCGTGCGTGCTATTATGGGGTTGACTGGTGTAAAGAATTTGATTTCTAAATCACTAGGTAGCACCAATAAAGTAAACATTGCTTATGCCGTGATTGAAGGTTTGAGAGCACAGGTCCCACGCAGTGAATGGACTGGTAATAATGCTAAAGCCAAGAAGGCTGAGGCGGTGAAAGCCGACGAGCCAAAGGCCACAGCAAAGAAGCCGGCCACCAAAAAGTCCACTAAGAAGGAGGACAAATAATGAAATATAATGATTTAGTAGTGACTGGTAATACGCGCCCAAATCGTAAAGGACGTGGCATTTCAGCTGGTCAGGGCAAAACTGCTGGTCGTGGCACTAAGGGCCAGAAGGCTCGTACGGGTCACTCCAAGATGCCAGCTGGGTTTATGGGTGGCCAGCGTGCGATTATGCAGGCAGTGCCAAAGCTAAAAGGTTTTAAGTCGTTTCACGCAAAAGCGGAAGTTGTGTATACCGATAGGCTAAATGAGCTTAAGGGTAAAGTAGATAACTACGCTTTGGCTGAAGCTGCGTTGATTTCATCACCATTTGTGAAGGTGAAGGTAATTACGCGCGGCGAACTCATCGCTAAGATTGATCTTGAAACTCAATTTGCGTCAAAAACTGCAATTGAGGCGATTAAGAAAGCTGGCGGTTCGTTTAAGAAGGTAGCGATTTTGCAAAAACCAGCTAAGAAAGCTGAATAAAACCTGAAAAGAATAAATATCCCCGCGAGTCGGGGATATTTTGTGCTATAATAACAGGATAAACGGAGTGACTATGGAGGAAAAAGAATTAAAAACTAGCCTTAAACAAAGAATTGGTATTATTATGATTGCGGTGATTATGCTAGGGTCGGTGATTGCTAGCTATGCAGCAATTGTGATGAGTGGAAATGGTAGTAGTGCTAGTGGTGGGATTTCGGAAGAGAAGATGGCGCAGTACGAAAGTGAATATGCTGAGAAGTTGGCGGCATTTAGGGCCCTGAGCGAAAGCGATTACAAAACTTTTATTGCCAATAAAAGTGTAATTACGGCATATGACGAGGCGGCGGCAAATGCTGGTAGTGTAGCTACGAAAGATTTAGTGACGGGGAGTGGACGCACGTTGGAGTCTGGAGATACGAATTATTTAGCGTATTATGTGGGTTGGTGCGCGGATGGGTCGGTGTTTGACTCTTCGTTCGACGATGTGAGCGAGCCGACGGCCTTCATGAAGGCACTAAATGCTTCACAGGGCATGATTGATGGGTGGAACACTGGTGTAGTGGGCATGAAACTGGGCGGCGTGAGAGAGATCACATTGCCGGGTAAAGAAGCCTATGGTGAGCAGATGGAAATTTGTGGTGGCTACAATAAGCCACTAAAGTTCTTGGTGATGGCGGTGGCAAATGAAGATCCGCTAAAGACGGCGGCGAGCGAGCTAGATACTGCATATATGAAGGTGCAATACGGATATTACGGAATTGATTACGAAGCATTGTAGCTATGAAAACCACTTGCATTTTGAAAATGGTAGTGTTATCATAGAATCATGAAGGCTAGACATATATTTGCAATTATAGGTGTGGTAGTTGGGGTCGTGGCTGCTAGTGGCGTAGCTTTGCGCGGTGATGTACGGGCAACTGATGGCTACGATGAAGGTATAAAACTAGATTTTCAGGTAGATGAGGTGCTGACGGTTGATTTATCTTCTACAGCCTTGACAATTGAAGAACTTATACCGGGGACTTCAGCAGTAAGCAATTATATTACGCTCACCACGCAAACTAATAATATGTCTGGTTGTGTATTATTGGCAGATGTAGGGGATGGTAAGACTTATACCTCTACGGATTTGATTGGAAATGGCTCAACGTTCACGGGTCTTGCTTCTGATGCTGAAATTACTACACTCTCTGATAACACTTGGGGGTATTCTGCCTCGTATGATAGTGGTGCGACGTGGACGTCGTATTCTGGTTTGCCGTTGTATGGTTCTTCTAGCAAGAAGTTGACTGCGGTGAGTGGTATGGGCGCGGATTCGATAAGATTTAGAATTGCAGCGAAGGCATCTGACGCACAGACTTCGGGTGAATACCGAAACGTAATTAACTTTTCGGTGGTGTCACAAGTAAACCCGCTCTATATGCAGGATGCGGCAGAATGGATTGATTCGTACGCGGTGGGGCAACATTTTGTGGTGCTAGATAAACGTGATAATCAGTCTTATCGCGTGGCAAAGTTAAGTGAAAACGAGCTTTGGATGACTACAAATTTGAACTTGGCTGGCGGCACGACAGTAACTAGTGAAGATAGCAATGTAACAGCAAATTATACATTACCAGCTGCACCGACGGTTGCAAATAATACTGGGTACCCGACTTCTTATACTGGTCTTGTAAATACACCGTATACTTCCTGTGCATCGAATCGGCTTTGTTTCTCGTATTATACTTATGACATAGCCACTGCCGGGTCGGTTGAGGGGCAAGTAACTGGTAGTGCTACAAGTGATATTTGCCCGAAGAACTGGCGAATGTTGACGAAGGATGAATACACGACACTTACCACTCAGTATAATACAGCAGCAAAGTTGATTGGTTCGCCGATTTTGTTGGTATACAATGGCATGATAAATACTGCTCTTGAGAGACCTGGTGCTGGTAGTTATGCTGATGTCTGGACTGCAACAATGACTAATGCTACAGACGCTTCAATGCTTTATATTCCAAATAATTTTAATGCAGGTAGTGCATTCTCTGATCAGTCTAGGACGACGATGGCGGCGGTGCGCTGTAAGTATATTGGTGCAACTAACTAAGACATCTAACTACCGCGAAGGCGGTAGTTTTTTGTGTTATAATCATAGCATGGCGAAGACATTTTTCTTTTATGACTTGGAGACGAGTGGACTAAATCAGCGAGCGGATCGGATTATGCAGTTTGCAGGTCAACGTACTGATATGGATTTGAATCCGTTGGGTGAGCCTGTGAACATTTTAGTCAAGATGACAGAAGACGCTTTGCCGAGTCCGCAGGCAATAATGGTAACGAAAATTACGCCACAACAGACTTTGGCGGACGGCATTAAAGAGGCGGAGTTCTGTCGGGTGATAACTGAGGAGATTTTTGTTCCGAATACAATAGCAGTAGGCTATAATACAGTGCGGTTTGATGACGAGTTTATGCGGGCGATTTTGTGGCGAAACTTTTATGATTCTTATGAATGGGAATGGAAAGACGGAAGGTCGCGGTGGGATATGTTGGATGTGGTGCGCCTGACGCGGGCTTTAAGGCCGGAAGGAATCAATTGGCCCGTGACTGAGGATGGGCGGGCGACGAACCGCTTGGAATTACTAACAAAGTTAAACGGCTTGGAACATGCACACGCGCACGATGCATTGTCTGATGTATATGCTACAATTGCGGTGGCAAGATTGATTAAGGAGAAGCAGCCCCGACTATTTGAATACTTATTAAAAATGCGAGACAAACGTGAGGTAATGCGGCTTATAAACCTTGAGACGCCACGACCAGTGGTGTATGCATCTGGTCGCTATGCGTCGGAACATAATAAAACAACTGTAGTGTTTCCGATAGCGCCAGGGCGAAATGGTAATGTGCTGGTGTATGATTTGAGATACAATCTAGAAGAGTTAATGGGGGGTGACGAGTCAAAATGGTACCCGGTAGTAAAGGAACTCTGTTATAATAGATGTCCGGCAGTGGCGCCACTTGCGGTATTAGATGAGGCGGATGGTTGGGGGAAAATCCAACTGTCTAAAGAACAGGTAGAGAATAATTTACAGGCTTTGGTGCGACATCCAGAATTTGCAGAGCAGATGCGTACGAAAAACGAAGCTTTACGAGATTTTCCGCCAGCAATAGAACCGGAGCAGGCTCTATATGATGGTTTTTTGGACGAGACTGACCGCGTGAAAGTGGCGGCGGTTAGAAATGCTGAACCGATGAAATTGCCTGATTTTCATCCGGATTTTCACGATCCGCGTCTTTCGGAATTGTTACTGCACTATAAGGGGCGGAATTATCCTGAGACTTTGGATGAAAATGAAATGTTAAAGTGGGAGGAATATCGTCGCCGGCGGATAGAAAGACAGGCGCCAAAGTTTATGAGTGAATTGCAAAGTAATTATCGACGCGACGAATATGTGGCTGAAGAGCTGAGGCTTTATTTTGAGAATATTGTTGCCTCAGACTATTAAACTTATGCTATAATAATAGTATATGGATAACAATAAAATCATGATAGTGGGTACTGGTAATGTAGGTGCTAGTATTGCGTTTTCTTTGATTAGCCAGCGGACGGCAGTGAATGAAATAATCTTGACGGATATTTTAGCAAAAGACGCTGAGGGCGAGGCGATGGATTTGAATGATGCGCTTGCGGTGGCGCCGAGTTACGTTAAGATTAAGAACGGCACTTATAAAGACGCACGCGATTGTGATATTGTAGTAATTGCGGCGGGGGCGGCGCAGAAACCGGGTGAAACAAGGCTGCACCTGATGCGTAAAAATGTCAGTATCTTGAAGGGGATGATAGAACAGATTATGGCGTCAGGGTTTAATGGGATTTTTTTGGTAGTATCTAACCCGATGGACATAATGACTTATTTTGCATGGAAGTTTTCTGGATTGCCGAGCGAGAAGGTGATTGGGTCTGGTACGATTTTGGATTCTGCCAGATTGCGTAAACGAATTGCCGAACATTTGAATGTTAATCCAAAATCTGTGCACGCGTATCAGGTGGGGGAGCATGGTGATTCGGAGGTGACATTGTGGTCGCTTGCTGACTTGGGCGGGGCAGAGATTAACAAAATGCTTCCAGAAGATATACAAAAAAGTATTTCGGAATATGTAAAAAATGAGGCGTACGATATTATCGATAAAAAGGGCGCGACATATTATGGTATCGCTACTTGTGTGGCGCAGATTCTAAATTGTATTTTGAATGACGAAATGCGGGTGCTTTCGGTGTCTTCTTTTGATAATTATTCTGGCACTTGTTTTGGTTGGCCAAGCGTGGTGGGTCGTGAGGGGGTAGTGAGACGACTAGATATTAAGATTTCGGAAGCAGAGGGTGTGGAGCTACAGAAATCAATCAATGTATTGAAAACAGCAATTAATAAAGTAAAATAGGACGAGAAAAGCGATGGAGCAAAATAACAATACGATACCGACCGTGCCAGAGATTCCGGTGGCACCAGAAATGCAACCTGGCGTGCCAGTGGAACCACAATCAAATATACCAGTAGCACAGGCGGGTATACCGGTAGCAACGGATGTTCCAGTGGCGCCGATTGCGCAGCCGGGTGTGCCGTTGGGGGCAGATATGTTTGAGCCGGAAACTACAGCTTTTCAGCCGGAGGGGTTAAGGGCGACAGATGCTTTGACAATGCCAGAGGCACCTAAGGCTCCGGATCCGATTGAAGAAGAATTGAAAGCTCCGCTGAGGGCGGCAGGTCCAGTGCCGGGTTCGATTGGTAGTGCAATTTCGGTGCCAAGTGACGGCACTAACCCAAATGCCGTACCGATGGCTGGCATGCGGAGTGTAACTTTTAACGATGCATTAACTCGTAATGCACCAAAAGGCAAAAAGGCCACCGAGAAAGCAAAAAATAAAAATACAACTCTGATTTTGCTTGGTGTATTACTGGCGGTGATTGTGGTTGCGATAATCGTGATGGTGTTTGTGTTTTAATCTAGCATACGAAAGCAACTGAGGTGATTGGTTGCTTTTTTGTGTATACTATTGTAAAATATACTTATGAAAAACATTTATGTTACTACAGCAATTCCTTATGTTAATGGTGCGCCGCATATTGGGCATGCGATGGATTATTGTTTGGCGGACACTTATGCAAGATACCAAAAAATGCTAAATAATAACGTGCGTTTGCAAGTCGGTACAGATGAGCACGGTAATAAGATTTTTGCAAAGGCGGCTGAGCTGAATGTGCCGGTAGAGCAATATGTGAAGGATAATTCTGAGAAGTTTCGGCAGTTTATCCATAAGCTAGGAGTGTCGTATACGGATTTTGTACGGACGACCGATGTTGAGCATGAACGTCGTGTACAGGAGATTTGGCAGAAATTGACCCCATATATTTACAAGAATAAGTATGAGGGTTGGTATTGTGATGGCTGTGAAAGATTTGTGACCGATAAAGAGTATGAAGAGAACCACGGAGTTTGTCCGGATCACCAAAAAGCCTACCAACAGCTATCTGAAGAAAATTATTATTTTAAGATTGCTGCGTTTAAGGATAGAATTCGTGAAGCAATTGAATCTGATACTATGAAGATTTTGCCGGCATTTCGTAAGAAAGAGATTTTAAGGCTATTAGAAGATTCACCGGATGTTTCTGTGACACGCCCAACAACACAATTAACCTGGGGAGTGCCAGTGCCTGGCGACGATACGCAGGTGATGTATGTTTGGATAGATGCTTTGTCTAATTATATTACGGTGTTGGGCTATCCAGAACGGGATATTGCAGACTGGTGGCCGGCGGCTGCACAGTTTGTGGGTAAGGATATTTTGAGATTTCACGCTATTATTTGGCCGGCGATGTTGCTTGGGTTGGGGTTGCCACTACCTAGGGTAATTACGACGCATGGTTTTATCTTGGCTAATGGTCAAAAGATGTCTAAGTCAATCGGTAATGTGGTAGACCCGGTGGAAGTTCTGGAGCGTCATGGCGTAGATGCTTTTCGTTATTATTTTTTGCGTCATGCAGATACATTTAATGATGCGGATTTTACTTGGGACAAATACGAAGAGGCATACAATAACGAGCTGGCGAATGACTTGGGCAATTTGGTGCAGCGTTTGGCAACATTGGCTCGGAAGAACGAATTTCAATTGGGTGAGTTTCGGGTGGCAGATTTGCCAGCTGAATATACGAACTATATGGATAATTTTGAGTTTAGTAAGGCCTTTGACTATGTATGGGAGCGAGTGCAGGCTATTAATCGTAGAATTGATGAGGAAAAGCCATGGGCGCTAGCGAAAAGTGGCGACAAGACACAGCTAGACAAATGTTTGACGGGTTTGGTGAATGAACTGTTAAATACTAATGAAATGTTGAAACCGTTTATTCCAGAAACGGCACAAAAAATCGCAGAGATTATGACTGACCCAATTACGCCGCCGGCGACGCCACTGTTTCCAAAAGCATAAAAATAACCCCTCGAGTGAGGGGTTATTTTTATGTGGTGCTTTATTCTTCGCCAGATAATTTGGATGCGAAGTCTGATAGGTAGAAACCACAGATGCCGCCAATCATTGGGAATAAGGCATAAATAGCAAGGGCTTGGCCGATGCCGCCGATGATTTCGCCAAAACTTTCACCAGCAGTTGGGAAGATTTGGAGCATTAGTGCGGTGGCTGGGTTGAAGATGAAATTACCTTGCAAATTGTAGAATGCGGCCGAGACGATATAACCGAACAAAACCGCAAGGATGATGCCGCCGCTGATGGTAGCACCAAAGGTAAAGACGCTGCGCTTGTATTTGAGTGCACGCGCAAAGAAGAAGGCGATGATAACTGCGCCAACAAGTTCGACGAGTGCCGTGACCCAGAAAGCGCCTTCGGCTACGGTGGTCATAGTTGGGATATCGTAGGCACTCTCGCCGCCGCCAAGGTGGAAGAGATTGATGATAAGCCAACCGAGCCATGCACCGATAATTTCGGCGATGATATACATGACACCGCGGATAACTGACATACGGCGTGATGCCATCATGCCGGCTGTGATGATAGGGTTAAGGCAAGCGCCAGAAAACGCGTAGACTGCAATGAGGATTGCAACTAGTACGAAAGCATAGTTAGCAATGCTGGCAATGTTAGTAAATGACAATGTAATAAAGAAAATTGTCAAAAGTGCAGTGCCGAGTATTTCGCCGACTAGCGCGCCGTAGAACTTAGGGTTTTTGAACACCGTAAGGATACCCTCGTTGGTTTCGTATTTTTTGGAGAAGAAGCCTTTGAAGCAGGAGCTTGTTGCCTTAGTGGTCGCTTCAACTGTTTCGACTTTTTCTTCTTTTTTGGTAATAGGAGCCTCGGACACTGGTTTGTCTACAGTCTTCGCGGCAGTTTTAGGTTTGGTCGACTTGGCCTTCGAGGTCTTTGCCGACGTCTTTGGCTTTTTTGTTGCCATGCTTCCTCCTTAAATAATATTGATTCCATTATATCACAAAAACCATGCTATAATGAAAAAATGGGAATAATGTTGAGTAAAGAAGATGATAAAAACGCCAATTTATCTCGGCGTATTGATGCGGACTTGCGTAGTAAAATGGAAGCCAGCGCAAAAATGGAAAACGGCGAAATAGATGCCGTGGAAGATTCCGAATACACAAAAGATTTGAAGAAGACGGGAAAGTTTGCATGGGTTCCTCTAGTTATAATAGTGGTTGGAGTAATTATGCTAGTGGTGGCAGGACTTTTGAAATAAACATTCAAATAGTGTATAATATACAGTATGGATAGTAGTGCAGTTAAAGGCGGACTTTATAGTGGCGCAAGTCAGGCGCTTGGTGCTGGCTCAAAAAAAAGTAAACTAAAGAAGGCTGCACCGGTTTTAACGATTGGAGCTTTTCTGATAATACCGTTATTGTTTGTGGCTTTGGCGTTAACTCCTTCACTAATGATTGCTACGATTGGTGAGAACTTGAAGAACTTTTTGGGTTTTAATGATTCGACGGCGATTCTAGAAAAGCAGACCGAACATACGGTGGCAGAGTATTTGAAGAAAGGCAAGGTGCCCGATGGTTTAGCGGATGATTTGTTGGCTCAGGGTATCGAGGTGGGGCAGACAACTTTGGCTGGTGAGTTCGTGCGTACTAATACATATATCGCAAACATTGAAAATTTGAGTGAGGTGGCGGCGGATGGCGAATATTATGCGCAGGGTGAAACTGGAGAACTAGCGGTTAGATTTAATGATGAAGTGATTACGGCGGATAATTTTGTCGCAAGGGTTGAGGCTTCGTCGGAAATGTATGCAGCATATAGTGATGCGGTGGATATTGCCGCAAGGTATTATTATAGTGATGCAGTGAATAGTGTGTATAGTGATATGGGGTTATCTAGGTCGGCCTTTAGTGGATGGCAGAGTTCTAATAATAGTGCGCAGAATAAAGCTAATTTTGATGAGATGCTTAGTAAGGCTCTAGATAAAAGTGGAGCACAAAGTTTGGCGGGACACTATAAACTTTGGCATGAGCATAGTGTTACTGGTGCAGATGGTAAATCGATCCGTTGGTACGCGAGTCATAATGTAGATTGGGAATGTAATGGAAGTGGTACAAAATGGACTTGCGTAAAGACGGTGGATAGGAATCCGAAAAATGGGTGTCCTGGTGTAAGTGACGATACGGATTCTATTACTGGCGAGAGCAATGAGGTGGCGAGGAAGTTGGTGACATGGGTGGCGGAAAATTCGCGCAATGACAATGATAGTGGTACTTCTGCCAATGAAAACGCGGCACAGATATTAAATGCGACGGTGTCAGCAGATGAGCCATATAAGGCTGCAAATGATTTTATGGTGCTAATAAGTACGATTGAACGAGCGCAAATTACTGGAGATGGACCAATTAATGAAATGATGAATAAGCTTTCTGATCCGACTGAAATAAGTTTTACGGACATTAAGACTGGTGAGACGATTACCGAAAAGAAGTCCGTGCTCGAAACCGATAATTTTGTGGCGGCGATTTCAAATGGGTCTTTTTCGCTTAACGAGGCAAATAATTTTGCGAGGGATAGGATACTTAATGCGAGCGGCCTGACGGATGCGGCGGCGATTAAGAAAACAAGTATTATCTCAACAGGTAAAAGATCTGGTAATGGCTATGTAATGAATAATAATACAGTTAACGACAATGCTGCGGCAGATTTATCGACTTTGGAGCCGATAATAAGCAGTGTAGCTTTGGCGCTAAGTGATAAAAATTCGGATTTGTTTGCGACGGTGGTAGGGGGTAATAGAATACTTGAGGGTGGCTCATTTATTCATAATGCAATTGATATGCAGGTTGCTGGGGCGATGCCATCAAACGAGGCGCAGGTGCAGGCATATCAACAAGAAGTAAGTGAGGTGATAGCAAGACAAGCGGCTGCGGAGCGGGCAACAAAAAGTCCGTTTGATACTTCGTCGCCATATACCTTTATGGGTGGTTTGGTAAGGAAGATGGCGATAGCGAGTATTAAAAATACTAATTCGGAGAGCGGGATTCTCAGTACCATAACAAATGCATTCGGTAGTGTATTTAATAGCTTGTTGAGCATTTTTACTCCTAATGCTGCAGCGGATAGTAATATCAAGATGTCGAGCTTAATTGGGGAATGTGATACTACTGGAGTGGCTGGCGTTACTTGTGATCCTTATGGCACAAATCACACTACGTTATCTATAAGTTATATGGATTATACAGAAGAAGATTTTATGGAAGCGATGCCAGGTGCGTTTAAGAGCGATGGTGAATTGTCTGAAACTGGTGCGGTGGCGCAGTTCTTGCTGCTTGGGGCAGAACGTGATGTGACGGTGGGAGTGCGGAGTTATGATGTGTGCGAAAAATACCTGCAGTTAGAGGATGAAAGCGGTAATTGGCTGACTCGACTTTTCCGTAAGTTTGTGAATTGGGTAACTGGCGCAAACAACCTGGTGAATGCATGCAACTCGGCAGATGCAAAATCTGGTAGTGATGCGATTTCGACTGGTGCAAAATATGTTTTGAAGGGCGAGGGCAATTCGGAGAATGATTTGCTTTCGGCTTATGTAAGGTATGATCTAACCAAATCATTATTGGAAGAAAAAGATGGTAAGGTGGCTAGATTGAAAGCGGTGCTTAGTGAGAACGCTTTGGCAGTTGAGGATACGTCAGAGCTGGTGACATCTAGTGATAATTGATGAAATTTGATATAATAGAAGCGAGAGTAAAAATATGAGTGAAGTTGAAAAATTAAAACAGGAGTTAAAAGCTCTTAATTTGGAGTACGCAAAAATTCGTGAGGTTCCGGCTGAAAAGCGTGGCGAGTTTGGGCGTGATTTGAATGCAAAAAAGCTGGCAATACTTGATGCAATTCGTCAGGCGGAAGAAGCAGAGCTAAATGTGGCAGTTGAAGCAATAGATATTACTGCGCCTTGCGGTGTAAATGAAAAAATGCCAGAGACGTTTTCGGTATTTCAGGGTTCGTTGCACCCATTGATGACGGAGCTTGACCGGGTGACGAAAATCTATCAGTTGATGGGGTTTGACGTGGTGGAGAGTCGGCAGCTAGATGATGAATTCCATATGTTTGATTCGCTGAACTTCGCTAAGGAGCATCCGGCGCGGGATGGTTATGATACATTTAGAACGGAAGAAGGGTTTATTCCGCCAGCACATACCTCTACTATGCAGCATCGGGTACTAAAAATGTATCGCGAAAAGCTAACGCGTGGCGAGGAGATTGCAGTGGTGGTGCCAGGACGTGTATATCGCAACGAAGATGTGGACGCTACGCATGAACACACGTTTTATCAGTGTGAAGGTGTGTATGTAAGTAAGACTTGTACTATGGGCGATATGCTAGGCATTTTGCGCGAGTTTTTTGAAAAGTATTATGAACAAAAACTTAATATCAGAACACAACCTGGGTATTTCCCATTTACAGAGCCAAGTTTGGAATTTATGATTGAAAAGCCAAAGTCACTAGGTGGCAAGAAAGGCGATTTCTTGGAAATGCTTGGTTGTGGTATGATACACCCTAATGTGTTAAAGATGGCCGGAATTGATCCAGAAGTTTATCACGGGTTTGCTTGGGGTGGCGGCATTGATAGGTTGGTGATGTTAAAATACGGACTAAAAGATGTGCGCTATTTTGAGTCGGGAGATCTTAATTTCTTAAGTGAGTTCAAATAATGTTAATTTCGTTAAATTGGTTGAAGAAATTTGTAGACATTGATGTTTCGAATGAGGAACTAATTAGGCTGATTGGGGCACGCTTGGTGGAAGTGGAGGGGGTGATAGACGAAACTCATAAATACGATAAGATATATGTTGTCAAGGTGGAGAGCGCGAAACATATTCCTGACACACATTTGACACTTTGTCAAATAAATGTTGGTGGGAGAACTGACTTGCCAAAAGTGGAATATGACGAAAATGGTTTGGTGCAGGTGATGTGCGGCGCACCCAATGTAAGAGAAGGAATGCTGGCGGTATGGATTGCTCCGGGCGCTATCGTACCAGCTTCGGTGCATGAAGATGCGCCATTCGTAATTGGTAAGCGAAAGATGCTCGGTCAATATGATTCTTATGGAATGTTGGCGGGTGCTGATGAGCTGGATTTTGGCGATGACCATTCTGGTATCGCCGAGATTGATCCAGCTATGGCTCAGCCGGGAGATGCGATAGCTGATGTGCTAGAGCTAAATGATTTGATTTTAGAGATTGAGAATAAGTCGTTGACGCACCGTCCAGATTGTTTTGGAATGATTGGTTTTGCGCGGGAAGTAGCCGGTATTTTGGGTAAAAAGTTTGTGAATAATATCGAGCCACTTAATAATTACAAGATTAGTGATGACATTAAAATTGAAATAGCGCAGCCAGAAATTTGTCCGCGATATACTGCGGTTGTACTGGAGAAACATGGTGAGCTTAAGAAAAAGTATCTAACACTACAAGATACGATTTTGGCAAAGTCTGGTATGCGACCAGTGGATGAAATAGTAGATGCTACGAATTATCTGATGTTATTAACTGGGCAGCCATTACATGCCTTTGATTACGACAAATTTGTGGCAGTAGGGGCAGCCAAAACACCACGAATTGTGGTGCGTTTAGCAAGGGCAGGGGAAAGTTTAATATTATTAGATGGTAAAGAGGTGTCTCTCAATGAGAATGATATTGTAATCACTTCTAATGATAAGCCGGTAGCTTTGGCTGGGGCAATGGGTGGCGATTCTACTAAAATTGATGATTCTACTAAGAAAATTATTATTGAATCGGCAACTTTTAGTTTGTACAATTTGCGTGAGACACAGATGGCGCACGGGATTTTCTCGGAAGCAATTACGCGGTTTACTAAAGGGCAGCCAGCGTACCAGACGTTAATGGTGGCCGAAATGTGTACTGGGATGCTTGCGGATGGTTATAAAGTGGCCGGTGTGAGCGATCTCATAAGCGTAAAAATGGAAGAATCGCGCGTAGAAGTGACTTCGCAAGAGATTAATCAGTTGCTTGGGACATCATACTCCGAAGCGCAAATAATTGATACTTTAGAGAATGTAGGCTTTAGGGTGAAGGTGCATAGAGACCGTCTAGATATAACAGCACCAGCGTGGCGGACCGATATTCATATTAAAGAAGATATTATTGAAGAGATTGGTAGGCTAAATGGATACGATAATATCGTGCCAACTTTACCACGTCATGCTACGGCTGAAAAGAATCGGATGCTAGAATTAAAAACTAAAGTGCGTAATGTGCTAAGTAGTTTTGGCGCAAATGAGGTTTTGACTTATAGCTTTGTGTCGGAAAGACTCTTGAAGAAAGCTGGTCTTGAGGTGAGTAATTCGTATAGAATCGTGAATTCGATTTCGCCGGAATTGCAACTGATAAGGCAGTCGTTGGTGCCAAGCTTGCTGGAAAAAGCCTATATCAATCAGAAGGTTCCATTTGGTAAATTTGCGATTTTTGAAGTTAATAAAGTTTACCAGAAGGATTGGGGCTTAAATGAGGAGGGGGTGCCAGTAGAAAAAATGCGGCTGGGTTGTGTGGTGGCAGAGCGTAAAAATGTCGAAGGGACTGCATATTACAAGGCAAAGTTTTTGGCGGAGAGTTTGCTAGAGAAGTTGAACATTGCGGTGCAATTTTTGCCAATTCAACAGTTGACGGTGGAAACGTTGCCGTTTGAGACAAAGCGTGCCGCGGCAGTATGGACACTAGATGGTGAGTATCTTGGTGTAGTGGGAGAGTTTAAGAATTCGGTACGGCGTAACTTCAAGTTGGCGGAATATTTGGCAGGATTTGAACTAGATATGGATATGATTTTACAGAAGGCGGCCGACAAGTCTGTAATAAATAATAATTTTGCGGTTAAGGATCGACAAGATATTACGATAACTACGCTCAAGAATTATGCGGATACACTAAAAGAACTAAGTGAAAAATATCCTAATGCGGTAATATCACCAGTGGGAATCTATCAGCCAGAAGGTGTGCAAGAAAAAAACATTACTTTTCATTTAGAGTTTCATTGATAAAAAAATGCGTTTATGCTAAAATCAAGTTATGATTTTGCTTGATAGCGTAACAAAGACTTATGCGGGTGATAAAACCCCCGCGCTAGATAATGTGTCGCTTCATATTGAACCGAATGAGTTTGTGTTTTTGGTGGGGCAGTCTGGTGCTGGCAAATCTACTTTAATGAAAATGATCACAAAAGAGGAAGTGCCAGATGCCGGTAAGATTATCATCGGTGGTATTGATCTTGATTATGTGAAAAAACGACATATTCCTGGGTATCGGCGGCGACTGGGCGTGGTGTTTCAAGATTTTAAGTTATTGCCGCGTCGTACCGTATATGAAAACGTTGCGTTTGCACTTGAAATTGCCGGGATGAGTACAAAAGAAATTCGCAAAACTGTGCCAAAAGTTTTAGAACTGGTTGGTTTGCTTGACCAAGCAAAGAAGTTCCCGGACCAATTGTCTGGTGGACAGAAGCAGAGGGTATCGATTGCGCGTAGTATGGCTCGGCAGCCGAAGATTTTGGTGGCAGATGAGCCTACGGCGAATCTTGATAAGTTGACTACGGAGGAGATTATCAATCTGTTGAAACGTATCAACGATTTTGGTACGACAATTCTAGTTACTACGCACAATGAGGTGATTGTAAATACTTTGCAAAAGCGCGTAGTGACAATGAAAGATGGTAAAATCGTGGATGACCAAAAGCACGGCGGTATTTATAAGCTAGACGGGGCGAGGTTGCCAAATCGGCCACAGCGAGTTATCCAAACGCCAGGCCATGCGCTAAAACCAAAACGGAGAATTATACAATGAGTGGGCAAAAAGAGCAGGCTTTAAAGAAAACTTCGAAACGCGGTCTTAAGGTAATGCGAAAATCGCATACAAATCATCCAATACGCAATGAGGCGAGGATTTTGAAATATGGTACTAAAGGTTTTGCGCGGAACTTTTGGTTGTCTACAGCCGCAACCGTAGTGATGGCGATTACGTTGATTATCTTGTTTGTAACTGTGGTAGCAAGTGTGATTCTAACAAATACCGCTGACCTTATGCGCGATAAAATTGACATTACGATTTATTTGAAACCAAATACACCAGTGGAAGTATTGGAAGATCTTTCTGATACAATTGCAACCGATCCAAACATCAAAAGCGTAGTGGTTTCTTCTTCGGAACAGGAGTACGAGAAGTTTATTGCAGAAAATACAGATAGTGATGAAATCTTGAACGTGTTGGATGATGAAATGCGAGAATTAATGATTTCAAAGATGCAGGCTACAATGCGGATTAAGGTTTACGATGTCAACGATTTGACTAGTGTCAAGAATTTGGTGTCTTCGAACGAGTTGTTTCAAAAATATCTTGATCCAGATATGGAGCCGACATATGATGTAAACCAAGCCGAGATTGCTACGATTACGTCTTGGGCGAATATTGCGCGGACTGGTGGCATGGTGCTGGCGGTTGTATTCTTGGTAGTGTCTATACTGATTATTTTTTCAACGATTAGAATGGCGATTTTCTCGCGTCGAGAAGAAATCTACATGATGAAATTGGTGGGGGCGGACAAGAACTTTATTCGGGGGCCATTCTTAGTGGAAGCAGAAATCTGTGGCGTAGTGGCTGGCGTGATTGCGGCGACTGCGAGCTACTTTGGGTTTATGTTTGTGGCTCCGAAACTGGCTGGGTATGGTATCAATGTTGATCAGATTGTAACATTGCTCGAGTCTAATAAGCTAATACTAGTATATCTGGCTTTTGTGGGGATGGGGTTTGTGATTGGTCGCGTATCGGCTTGGCTGGCGGTGGCGAAATATTTGCACAAGACATAGTTTATGCTATAATGGCATTATGGTAATGCTTACTCAGAGAAACACAAAAACTAGAATCAGAAAAGGCCAACGCGCATTGATGGTGACTGGGGTGTTTCTTTTGGTGATGTGCTTGGTAGGGGTAAGTATTAGAAATGATAATGAGGCGGACGGTATATCTTTAGCTTGTCGTAGAAGTGCGGAATGCCAGGCGGCGGTGGCGAAGGAGCAGGAGGCAAATCGTAATGCGGCCTCGGCGAGTGCGTCGGCGAATATGTTTCAGGCTAAGGTGAATGAGCTTAATATGCAGATTGCCGAAACTGAGTTGATGATTGCCGAAACAAAAGCTCAGGTTGACGATCTGAATGTGCAGATAGCTGCTACTGAGAAGAAACTTAGCGATGAGCAAGAGGCCTTGGCGGAGCTTTTGGTGAATATGCACTTTGAGGGTGATGCTGAACCGATTACGATTTTAGCAGGCTCGGTGTCGATTTCTGACTTGGCCGAAAAGCAGGCGCGTAATGAAGTTGTGAAACAGCAGATTTCTGCAACTGCCACTAAGATCAAGAAAGCTAAAGCTAAGTTAGAGGAAGATAAAGCCAAGGTAGAGGAACTGCTAGCACAACAAGAGGCTGCGAAGGTTGATTTGGAAGCAACAAAAGCCGAACAGCAAGCGTTGGTTAGTAAGTATCAGAATGATGTGGCGGCTTATGAGGCAGTAGCCAAGGCGGCTCTGGAAGCTCAACGCGAAGCAGAGCGTAGAGAAAAAGAGGCGCATCCGGAGTTGTACGGTGGTAGTGCTTATACCGGATATAATACCTATCCTTGGCAAGCTGAATGCCCACAGCATCAAGATTATTACGGTACTACCATCAATGGTATTTATGTGGGTGGCTATGTGTGTGAATGTGTAAGCTATGTTGGCTGGAAGGCTTACGAGAATTATGGTGTGTATTTGGCTTGGGGTAACGCAAATTACTGGGACGACAAAGCCAGGCTATATAACTATCGGGTAGATCACATTCCTGAGGCTGGTTCGATTGGTCAACAGGATGGTGGAGCTTATGGCCATGTTTGGTGGGTAGAGAGTGTGAATTTCGATGGTTCTGTGAATATTACGGAATACAATAATGCCTATTCAACTCAGCTTTATTCTGGAATCTATCAGTACGGTGATTTTGGTTCGCGTACAATGTCGGCGGCGCAAGCGGCACAGTATAATTATATTCATTTCTGATTATGATTAACTGTGGTATAATGGTGTAATGAAGACGAAAAAAGAGTGGAAGGAAAAGAAAACTAGCCTTGGTAACGCGATTATTGTTGCTGCGGTAACCTTGGTGGTGGGTATAGTAGTGGGGGCGAATTGGGGAAAGATTTTTGGTGGCGTGGGGCCATATTTTGGTTTTGATGGAATGGGCAACTCGGGCGTGAACTGGTCTGCCCTGGATGAAGTGTATAACAAATTGGCTGTTTCCTATAATGGCGATATTGATAATAATATGGTGATTGAGGGGGCAAAAGCTGGTCTTGTGGCAGCGCTGGGTGACCCATATACTGTGTACATGGATGCGGATAGTAGCTCGGAGTTTTATGCGGACTTGCATGGCGACGTGGGTAGTGGTATTGGTATAGAAATGGGTCTGCGTGATGGATATGTGAGGGTACTTAGGACTTTGCCGGATAATCCGGCGCGCCGGGCTGGGATTTTGGCAGGGGACATTCTTTATAAGGTGGATGGTGAAGAGGTGTGGCAGCTTTCCACAGATGAAATCTCGCGTAAAGTACGGGGCGAGGTGGGGTCAACCGTGAAGGTGACGGTGGTAAGAGATGGTAAAGAGAAAGAGTTTACCATGAAGCGCGAAACCATCAATAATGTTTCAGAATATGTAGAATACGACGGCAAGACGGCGATTATTACTGTTACGCGTTTTGATAATGATACTGGTGTGAAGGTGCAACAGGAAGCTGCGGCGTTTGCTGATAAGGGTATCAATAAGGTGATTTTAGACCTTAGAAGCAATGGCGGCGGCTATGTATCGGCGGCGCAGGATTTGCTGGCTTTATGGTTAGATAATCAGAAGATGTTGATTCAAAAGTCTAAGCATTATGGCGATACAACCACGACAACGGCTGGTGGTAAGGCATTGCTTAAAGATATAAAAACAATTGTGCTTGTAAATGGGACTACAGCGTCGGCAAGTGAAATCGTGGCGGGAGCATTGAAAGATTATGGTAAGGCAACAATCGTGGGTGAGAAAACTTACGGTAAGGGTGTAGTGCAAAATATGTTTGATTTGTCTAACGGTTCGATGCTAAAAGTAACTACGGCGGCATGGTTTACACCAAAAGAAAACTCAATCAATGGCGAGGGCATTACTCCAGATGTGGAGGTAGAGCGTACCTATGAAGATATCAATGCTATGCGCGACCCGCAATTAGATAAGGCGAAGGCACTTTAATGAAAATCGTAATCGCCACAGCAGTTTACTACCCGATGATTAACGGTGTGGCGGTGTTTTCGCACAATCTTGCACTCGGGTTGGCCGAGCGTGGTCATGAAGTGGTGGTGATTTGTCCGTCTCAAACTGGTCAAAATTACACTATACAAGAAGGTAAGATTACGGTACATTATCTCAAATCGGTAGAAGTAAAGGTTTATCCAGACCAGATTCACCAGGTGCCGGCACGAAGAAAGGTTCTAGGCGTACGCTTGCCGCGATTATTTTACCGTCATGGGTTTAGGGTGTCGGTATTTCCTGCTAAAGAGGTACGGCAGATTATGCAGGATTTTCGGCCGGATGTGGTACACGTACAGGTTTCTGACCCGATTGGTCTGTCGGTGGTGGCGTATGCTAAAAAATATGGCATACCAGTAGTAACAACTGAGCATAATCAGCCAGAAGTGCTAACTGAGCCACTGCACGTGCCCAAAATTATCAAAAAACCGGCGCAATCGGCACTTAGAGCGTATTTTGTAAACCGGCAAAGCAAAAGTGATTTTGTAACAATGCCAACGAAGAAAGCGATTAGCGATTTAATTTGGTCTCGCAAACGGTATTTTGACGTACCAGTTGCAGCAGTGAGTAATGGTGTGGACCTATCTAAATTTAGTGCCGGTGAGCCGGCGCGCGAGGTTTACGCCAAATACGGTGTGCCAAAGGATGCAGAAGTGGTTTTGTATGTAGGGCGGGTAGATCCAGAGAAACGAGTGGACGTAGTGATAGAAGCCTTCGCCAAAATGTTAAAAAATGATAGCAATAAACTTGACTCCAAGTCAAATATATGCCTTGTGATTGCTGGGGATGGAGTGGATAAGGCTAGATTGGTGAGGCTGGTAGAGAAGCTGGGCGTCAGTGAAAAGGTGGTTTTCTTGGGGCGAGTGGTGCCGCCAGATTTGTACGATGTCTATAAAATGGGTACGATTTTTGTAACGGCGAGTGAAATTGAAACGCAAGGGATAGTGCTGATTGAGGCGGCGGCGTCTGGATTGCCGCTAATCGCGGTAGATAAGGGGGCGGTGAGCGAGGTGTGTGTGGACCAAGAAAATGGATTTTTGTGCCAGCCTGGGAACGTGAGCGAGATTGCGGCGGCGATGTGGCGGTTAATGTCCGATGCGAAGTTACGAAAGAAGTTCGCGGCGAAATCTTTAGAAATTGCCAAGGAACACGACTTTGAGACGACACTTGATAAGTTTGAAAACATCTACAGAAAAGTTATAAGAAACAACGCTAAGGTTGCTGAAAAATAGGCCATGAAAAATCCCCAGATTACATCTGGGGATTCTGGTTCCTGAGCTGATGGAGCTTCTTTGCCGCTCCATAGAGGCTCGCACGATAGGCGAGACCGTAAAGTATCAACGTAAGTGCCGCGATGCTTACTACTGTCAACATGAAGGCCCAAAATGGGTCATCTTCTGACGTTAAGTGGTTGCAGAAGAACTGGAACAAACCTGTTCCGCTTTCCGCTGCAATCTCAATCGTAAGTATCAGCGCAACTATCACACTCAGCGCTTGATAGTGCACTTTTTTTGCCGTTCTTACGATACGGCGACCATTGCGGGTGCGCCGCATTTGATACTTCTTCTTACCAACGAAGTACATTGCGATCAGCATTGCAGGAATCGTGATGTACCAGAAGTTGAATCCTGGTACAAAATTATGGTAAAATTGGCTCATTTTTCTTACCCCCCCTATTGAACCGTGCGAAGCCTAAGTAAAGATTTTAGGCTTACAATGTACATTATAGCATACTTTAACTAAAAAGTCAATACTGTATATGGTTAAACTACGAAATTTAAGAGGTGGGATTTCTTGACACAGATGGATTTGTTGACGCCAGAAGCGGTATATTTGGCGACTTTTTCGTCTGCTAGGGCGAGAGTTTTAATCTTGTCCTCGTCTTCTAAATCTGAGGTATTGACGACCAATTTGGCGCGAAGTTTGCCGTTGATTTGGACGATAATTTCGACGGTATCAGATACGAGATATTGATTATCCCAAACTGGCCAAATGTCATCGGCGCCTAGGTTTTCGAGCATCTCTGAGGCGAGGTGCGGAGCAAAAGGCTTGAGGAGTTTGGCGAGGATGATTAGGTCCTCGGTACTAGCGCCGTTTTTGTATTGATCATTGACTTATTCCATAAGATTGGCTACAGCAGTATTGAAGTTGGCCTTGTAAATATCTTCTGTGACTTTTTTGATGACTTTATTCCTGACATAGCGGAGGTCCTGCTGGCTGTTCTCCTCCCCCACTCGGCTCTCGTGGGGGACCCCCTCCACAGCCGTCACCCCCGCGGTATTGAATACTAAGTTATAACAACGGTTTAAGAAGCGATAAACACCGCCTACGGAGCGAGGGTCCCAAGCAGCATCAAGCTCAACTGGGCCGATGAACATTTCGTAGGTACGGAGAGTGTCAGCGCCGTAACCGTCGTTGATAACATCGAGTGGATCAATGACGTTACCTTTGGACTTACTCATTTTTTTGCCATCTGGGGCATTGATGTAGCCGTGGTAGATGAGCTTTTTGATGGGCTCACGGAATGGTAAGTAGCCTTGATCGGCAAAGAATTTGCACCAGAAACGCACGTATAAGAGGTGAGCTACGGCATGGTCGGCACCAACGTAGATATCTACTGGCTCCCAATACTTGATGGCTTCTGGATCCCAGGCGTGCTTAGTATCGTGCGGTGATGCGTAGCGCCAAAGATACCAAGATGAGCAAGCGTAGCCGTCTAAGGTGTCGGTTTCGCGGGTCATGGTTTCGACTTGACCAGTTTCTTCGTTGAATAAATCAACCTTGAGCCAATCCGTGGCTTTGGCAAGAGCAGAGCGGCCGGTGTGGTCTGGCTTGTAATCTGCTACCTCTGGGATTATGACTGGTAGTTGGTCTTCTGGGATTAGATGCGGGTGGCCTTTTGAGTCGTAAGCGATAGGGATAGGACAACCCCAATAACGTTGGCGAGAGATGAGCCAATCGCGCATTTTGTAAGTGGTCTTGGGGGTACCGTAAGCATCCCAGGCGACTAATTCGGTTTCGACGATTGGTAAATCGTGAGCTTCAGCAAAGGCACGGTCGCGTTCATCCATGGCTGGCACCGCCATAATAGCACCGGTACCATAACCGGCCAAGACGTAATCGGCAACGTAAACTGGGATTTTGGCGTTTGTGGCGGGGTTGGTAACGTAAGAGCCAGTGAAAACGCCGGTCTTTTCCTTGTTTTCTTGACGTTCGATTTCAGATTTTTTGAGTGAAGCGGCTTTATAAGCAAGGGCGGTTTCGCGGGTGTCATCTGTTAATAAGGATTCTAACTGCGGATATTCTGGCGCAACTACTACAAAAGTGGCACCTTTGATGGTATCTGGGCGAGTGGTAAAGACTTTGATGTTGTCAAAATCTATTTCGGCGCCGGTACTTTTGCCGATCCAATTTTTTTGCATGGTTTTGATTTTATCGGGCCAGTCGAGAGCGTCGATTTCAGATAGAAGCTCATCGGCGTAGGCAGTAATCTTAAAGAACCACTGCTTCATCTTCTTTTTTTCGACATCGTGACCACAGCGCCAACAGTGGCCGTTTTCGACTTGCTCGTTGGCGAGGACGGTCTGGTCTTCTGGACACCACCACTGGTAAGACTCTTTTTGGTAAGCAAGACCCTTTTTGTAAAGCTCACTAAAACACCACTGAGTCCAACGGTAATACTCGGGGTCCGAGGTGTTGATTTCTCTGGACCAATCGATATAATAGCCGAGGCGCTTGGCCTGTTTCCTGAAATTGTCGATGTTGGTTTTGGTGGCGTCTTTAGGTGAAATGCCGGTTTTAATGGCATAATTTTCGGCTGGTAGACCAAAAGTATCGTAGCCAAAAGGGCGCAAGACGTTTTGCTGTTGCTGCGCATAGAAACGAGTGAGCACATCTACGATAGTAAAGTTGCGAACGTGCCCAACATGAAGCCCAGCGCCAGATGGGTAAGGAAACATTTCGGCGAGCATTTTTTTGGGCTGGCCGGTAGTTTCGTGTGCAGTGAAAGGTTGGGTTTCTTCCCAGATTTTTTGCCATTTGGCTTCAATTTTGAGTGGTTCGTATCTGTCCATTTTATTATTATATCATATTTTGGTATAATATAGGGATGGAAGTGATTTTGGTGTTACATAATATACGCTCGTGTTACAATGTGGGGGCGATTTTGAGAACTGGCGAAGGATTTGGCGTAACAAAGGTGGTGCTTTCTGGCTATACGCCAAGAGTGCACGACAAAAATCTATTGCCGCATTTGCGCGAAAAGTTAGATAAAGAAATCCATAAAACGGCTTTGGGTGCGGAAGAAATGCTTGATATTCAGGAGAGCGAAGACATTATTGCGACAGTGAACGAGCTAAGGGCGGACGGATGGCAAGTGGTGGGGCTTGAAAATAATATCGACAGTGGCAAACTTTATGATTTGAATGATGTTAAATTAAGTGACGTGCTGGGTCGCAAAGTGGTGTTGGTGCTTGGCGAAGAGGTGAACGGCATTGAGCCGCGATTAAGAGATGAGATTGAGGTGTTTGTGCAAATTCCAATGCGGGGCAAGAAGGAATCTTTTAATGTATCGGTGGCGACTGGTATTGCACTGTATGGTATAATGTGTGTATGATAAAAATCTATACAACACCAACTTGTGCTTATTGCCACGTTTTGATGGATTGGTTTGATGAGATGGGGGTGCCATATGAGGAACTGGACGCTACGAAATATCCAGAAATCACGTCTGTGCCGGTGACAGAAATAGATGGCGAGCGGATTATAGGGTTTGATCGTCCGGCAATCAAGAAGGCATTGGGGCGCCGAGGAAATTGCCGATAGATTGTTGATAAATTATCGGTAATTTGCTGATAGCCCCTTGCGAAAAAACCTAAAAGGTGGTACAATGGTTAAAATTAGATATAAAATTAAGGAGTAAAATGCCTGAACCGAAAAAGCAGAGTAGCCCGCGTAAGACTGGACTCAGAAGGAGTCATCTGCGCTTGGAGCTTGCTCGTAGAGTGAACAAAATGTCTCCAGTAAAAGTTTTCGAAACTAAAAAGAAGACACCAAATTTGAAAGTTAAAACGATAAAAAAGAAAGAATCTTAAGATATGGCTAGTAATCGACATTTAGGTAGGGTAATTGTTCTGCAGAGTTTGTACGAATATGAACTCAGAACCCTCGCAAAAGACCCAGTTGTCGATTTGGACAGAATTGTAGCAAAAAATATCGAGCCATATGAGGGGACATTGGGTGATACAGAGTTTGTATATGCTTTGTCTCATGCCGTAGTGGATAATTTTGGCGCGCTAGATGCAGTTTTGCAGCCAATGGCGCCAGAGTGGCCTATCAGCTCGATTGCTGCAGTAGATAGAAATATCTTAAGGATGGGGCTATATGAGCTATCAGAGTGTCGAGATAAAATCCCGCCGAAGGTAGCGATAAATGAAGCTGTAGAGCTAGCGAAAGCTTTTGGTGCCGATAATTCGTCGCGTTTCGTGAACGGGGTACTGGGTACCGCTTATCGTAAACTCGGGATTGCAGAAGAAAGTAATCATGGATCAAATGATAAGAAAGAGGCCGACGAACAACCGTCGACCGATGCAGAAGCCAGTGAGCCGGAGGGCAGCGGGGCAGTCTCCGAATAGAGTACAGCCGCACAAGGTGGCAAACTATGCGATTTCGCCGCGCGCGAAGGTATCTAATGCGGAGCCGACGAGGCCACGTACTCTAAAAGTACCTGAGGCGTTACCGACGGAGCAGATTAAGGAGTCGCCATTCAAGAAACTGACTTCCGCGGTTTTTCGTAAAAAGACCGCAATTCAAGAGATTGTGCGTGAGCCGACTTCTGGTGGGATTGTTTTTCGTTTATCACAAGATGGTAAAGATATAGAAATATTATTAATACAAGATTCAAAAGGTCGCTGGACGATTCCTAAGGGTCATATTGAACCTGGCGAGACCGCTAAAATGACGGCGCGGCGTGAAATCGAGGAAGAAACTGGGCTAAAGAAGGTTAATGTGCTGACTTGGCTGGGTAAGATTCACTTCAAATACCGCCGACTGGATAAATTAGTGTTGATGACAACACAGATTTATTTGGTGCAAGCGTTAGACGCGCATGAGATGCCGACTGGAGAAAAGTGGATGAAAGGCATACGGTGGTTTTCATTCGCTGACGCGTTGGATGCAATTGAATACGAGGATATTGAGAAATTGATGTTGATTGCAAAGCGGCGGATTCGAGCAGGGGATTATTAAAAGGAAGGAAACTAAAATGAATATAGATGCTACACCGTATCAAGAATTCGCAAAAGAGAAACTGGGGTTTGAATTTCATGATATTTCGCTTCTCGTGACAGCATTAACTCATAGGAGTTATGTTAATGAGCACCGTGAGGCGGCGCATGAACACAACGAACGGTTGGAGTTTTTGGGTGATGCTGTGCTAGAGATTGTGACGTCTGATTTTTTGTTTCGTAATTACAATGAGCCAGAAGGCGTGATGACGGCATTAAGGTCGGCTTTGGTGCGCACGGAGTCGATTGGTGCGGCTGGATACGAATTGGGCTATGAGCCATTAGTGAGGTTGTCGCACGGTGAAAAAAATGGCTCGGAGCGTGCACACGAAGTGATTATGGCAGATTGTTTTGAGGCGGTGATTGGTGCAATTTATATTGACCAGGGCTACGAGGTGGCGAAAGATTTTATTTATAAGCATATCATTGTGAAGATTGATGAGATTATTGAAGAAGGATTGTGGCGGGATCCAAAGTCCTATGTACAGGAGCTGGTGCAAAAAATTGATGGCGTAACTCCATCGTATCATACGCTCAATGAAGATGGCCCAGATCATAATAAATCTTTTACGGTAGGTTTTTTCGTAAACAACAAGTTGATGACAAGTGGTACAGGCCATTCAAAACAGGATGCACAAACCTTGGCGGCGCGGTCGGCGATACGCATATACAAGAAGCGAATTGCTGATGAAGGACTCGAGATAGAATAGCGATTGACTTAGCGAGCAAAAGTTGATATAATGGGGGAGTTAATAATTAAGGAGAAAAAATGCTTGCGATTCGTATGCAACGTAATGGCCGGGCACATCTGCCGATGTACCGGATAGTCGTCCAAGAAGCGCAGCGCCATCCACTTTCTGGACGCGTTGTGGCTGAGGTCGGCAATTACAACCCAGCCACGAAGAGACTCGTGCTCGACAAGGAGATGGTTGAAAAATATCTTAAAAATGGCGCTCAGCCATCTAGCCGTGTAGCTTTCCTCTTAGAGAAAAACGGCGTGAAGTTGCCAGATTGGTACAAGAAGCGTCCAGCGAAGAAAGGTGTAGCAAAGCACGCTGACAAACTTCGCAAAAATCAGCCAAAAGAAGAAGCGGCTGAGGCTTAAACTAAAAATAACCCTTTTCGGAGGGTTATTTTTTTGTTATAATTGTGGATATAAACTTTAAGAATGGAGAATACATGGCTACTATCGACCAACAATTCGTAGAATATATCGTTAAAACCCTAGTCAACAATCCAGATAAAGTATCGGTGGATCGTAAAATTGATGAGAAGGGGGTGTTATTATCTCTAACTGTAGACCCAGATGATGTGGGGCGAGTAATTGGCAGACGCGGCGTAACAGCGCAATCAATAAGGATGTTGCTTCGGGCACTTGGAACCAAGCAGGACGCTCGCTATAATTTGAAAATTGTCAACACTGATGAGGAGGGCGGAAATGAGCCTCAGCGAGATTGGCATGATAATGGAAAAGACAGTGACGATGAGGCAGCCGCGGTGGCGAGTGCGATGAGCGATGATACAGAGGAAGAATCTCCTTCTTCTGAATTAGCGGAAAAAACTCGGGCTGAGCTTGCTGATTTAGATGATTTAGACATTTAAGTCTAAAAATGTCTTGACAAATGATTATGCTTGTGTATAATAGATAGTAAGCTAACTAACTGCGAGTCGGCTTATAACTACATAAATAATCATTTGTTGAGAGCTTATCTATGTTCAAAAAACCACCTATACCACGGGTGGTTTTTTGGGCGTAAATAACAAAAAGGTCTTGATTTTTTAGGGAAAGTGTGCTACAATGGATATAAGAAGTAGTGTGCCTTGTTTTTGTAACTTATGCAAGCTGGCGACTTGCAAGGGGGAACACGGCAGTAATCTTCGGCGCTGGGATAATACATGATCAGTTGTGGAGTCTAACTGGTTTTGTGTTGTCTGAAAGATTAATAACACTAATAATAAAAGAGGTAGAATGGCTACAAAACTGAAGTCCGGTGAGAGAGTATTTTTCACCGAAGGTGACCAAGCCCTCCCGATTCCAGATCTGACTGAACATCAGACTGATTCGTGGGAAGACTTTGTCAAAAATGGACTGCGGGAAGTTTTTGCTGAGCTAAACCCGATTGACGATTATACGGGTCAAAAACTTTCGCTAAGGTTCAAAGATTACTATTTTAAGGAACCAAAAGAAGACGAGAAGACAGCAAAATACAATCTTGCCACTTATGAGGCGCCACTGCACGTTTTGGTGGAGCTTGAAAACAAGGTGACCGGCGAAAAGAAAGAGCAGGACATTTATTTTGGTGATTATCCATGGATGACTGAGCGCGCGACTTTCATAATCAATGGGACGGAACGCGTAATCGTATCGCAGCTAATTCGTTCGGCTGGGGTATTTTTCAATGCCGAGACGATTGGCGCGAAGCGCTATTACGGCGCTAAGGTGATTCCGGGACGTGGTGCTTGGCTAGAGTTTGAAACTGCAGCAAACGGCGTAATAAGCGTCAAGATTGACCGCCGTCGCAAAATGCCAGTAACGACGTTTTTACGTGCGCTGGGTATGACCAAATCCGAAATCGTGGAAACGTTTAAGAACATTGATACGGGCGATAAAAAATACATTGAAATTACGCTCGAAAAAGATACGGCTTCGTCGCAGGGTGAGGCATTGCTTGAGGTATATCGTAGACTTCGCCCAGGTGATCTTGCTACGGTAGAGAATGCAAGGTCTATGATTGAAAAGATGTTCTTTGACCAACGCCGTTATGACTATTCAAATGTCGGTAGGTTTAAGATTAATCGCCGGCTTGGTATGGATACTCCAAATGAGCCAAAATTCCGTACCTTGCAGATGCAGGATATGGTAGCAATTATCTCTGAGATTATTCGCTTGAATAATACGCAAGAGGCGCCAGATGACATCGACTCTTTGTCGAATCGTCGCGTGAAATTGGTGGGCGAATTGGTGCAGAGACAGTTTAGGCTTGGTATGCTTAGGTTGCAGCGCAATATTCTGGATAGAATGTCAATGGCAAATCCAGAAGACGTGACACCGTCTCAGCTGCTTAACCCACGTCCAGTGGTAGCTGCAGTGAAGGAGTTTTTCTCGACTTCGCAGCTTTCGCAGCTAATGGACGAGGTTAATCCATTCTCAGAGTTGGCTCATAAGCGTCGTCTAAGTTCGATGGGTCCAGGTGGCCTAACGAGAGAGCGTGCTGGTTTTGATGTGCGTGATGCTCACCCAACTCATTACGGTAGGATTTGTACCGTTGAGACGCCAGAAGGTGGCAACGTGGGTTTGGTGCTTAACTTTGCAACTTATGCAAGGATCAATGAGTATGGATTTATTGAAGCACCATATAGAGTAGTAAAAGATGGTAAAGTAACTGACGAAATCATTTATGTTGATGCTGACTCCGAAAACGACATGGTGATTGCTGACGCTTCGGTAAAGCTAGACAAGGATGGCAAGTTTGTGGAAGATTGGGTCTCTGCTCGTGTGCACGGCGCTCCAGCTCACGTTGAAGCCAAGAAAGTTACGCATATTGATGCGGCACACAAGGAAATTCTTGGTGTATCAGCTGGGTTGATTCCATTCGTAGAGAAAAACCGCGTTGACCGCTCTTTGATGGCGTGCGCCATGCAGAAACAGGCAGTGCCGCTACTTCGCCATGACAACCCGATTGTGGGTACTGGCATTGAGCGTGATGTGGCTAAAAATACTTCACAGCTTGTTGTGGCATCCGGTAACGGTGTAGTGACAAAGGCAGACGGCGAGTCGGTAATTGTCAATTACGAAAAAGACGGTGAGCGTGAATACAAATTGCAACAGTTCGAGAAGACTAACGATGACCGCTGTTACAACCAGCGCTGTGTAGTGGCTCGTGGTCAAAAAGTTAAAAAAGGCGACGCTTTGATTGAAGGCGCTTCGATTCACGATGGCGAACTAGCTCTAGGACGTGATTTATTGGTAGCATTTATGCCATGGCGCGGCTACAACATGGATGACGCGATCGTGATTTCTAATCGCTTAGTGCAGGATGACACCTTGACATCAATCAACATTAAGGACTTTGATGTAGAGGTGCGCGAGACTAAACTTGGCCCAGAGCAGGTAACACGCGATATTCCAAATGTGTCAGAACATTCGCTTAGACACCTTGGCGAAGATGGTATCGTGACGGTTGGTTCAGAAGTGAAGAATGGTGATATCTTGGTTGGTAAGATTACGCCAAAGGGTGAGCAAGAGCTGAGCTCTGAGGAACGTTTGCTCCGCGCAATCTTTGGTGAAAAAGCCAAGGATGTACGCGATACGTCAATTCGTATGAGTGGCGCAACTGGTAAAGTGGTGGACGTGAGAGTTTACACGCGCGAACAGGGTCACGAACTAAAGGCCGGCGTGATTATGCAAATTAAAATCTTTGTAGCAGAGATGCGTAAGATTGGCGTTGGTGATAAGTTGGCTGGTCGTCACGGTAACAAAGGTGTGGTTTCTAGAGTTTTGCCAATTGAAGATATGCCATTCATGGAAGATGGGACACCAATTGACATTGTTCTGAGTCCAATGGGCGTGCCAAGCCGTATGAATCTCGGACAGTTGTTTGAAATCCACCTTGGTATGGCGGCAAAGGCTTTGGGCTACAAAGTTGCTACCCCTTCGTTTAACGGTGTGCCGGACGAAGTAATTAGCGATGAGCTTGAAAAAGCTGGTTTTGCTAGAGATGGTAGAGTGCAACTCTATGATGGTTTAACGGGCGAGCCATTTAATGAGCGAACTTCCGTAGGTGTAATGCACATGCTGAAGCTACACCACATGGTAGAAGATAAGATTCACGCGCGCTCAACTGGACCATACACAATGGTAACCCAGCAGCCACTAGGTGGTAAGGCGCAAAACGGTGGTCAGCGTTTCGGGGAGATGGAGGTATGGGCACTGGAGGCTTATGGTGCTGCTACTACATTGCAAGAGATGCTAACCATTAAATCGGATGATGTTTATGGCCGTGCTAAAGCATACGAGGCGATTATTAAACACGAACCGATTGAAGGGCCGAAGTTACCAGAAGGCTTTAACGTCTTAGTAAAGGAACTTCAGGGCTTAGGCCTAAAGGTTGATTTGTTGGATCACGGCGAATCGACCGATGCTGGTGATGTAATTGAAAAGACATCGCGTGAAATTGAAAAAGATAAAGATGATCAATCGATCTATGATCAACATAAGAAAGATACCGCTCCGCAGATTTTGGACCTCGATGATGAGGAAGCCGAAGCGATGATGGCGGATGAAGGTATTGAAATAACAGAGGTTGACGAGGAATCTGATGGCGAAGACGACCTGGTGGAAGTTGATGAGCTGGATGAGGGGACGGTAGACCTCGGAGAGGAGTTCTAATATGGCGTGGATGGAAAATTCTATCAGCGCGTCGGATTTTGACTCAATTCGCTTGTCGGTAGCAAGTCGCGACGACATCTTGAATTGGAGCTACGGCGAAGTCACTAAGCCAGAGACGATTAATTATCGTACACAAAAGCCGGAACGGGATGGGCTATTCTGCGAACGTATCTTCGGGCCAACCAAAGATATTAATCCGCACGATTCTAAACTAAAAGGCGTAAGGTCGCGTGAGGCAGCGGTAGACAAGGAAGGTAATCTTGTCACTAAGTCAATTACGCGTCGTGAGCGTATGGGACATATTGCTCTTGCTGCACCTGTGGCGCATATCTGGTTTATGCGTGGGGTGCCATCAGCTTTGTCACTTTTGCTTGATATTACCGTAAAGAATATTGAAAAAGTCGTATATTTTGCAACGTACCTCATAACAGATGTACAAGCTGAAAAAATCCAAAAGACTTTGGAGAATCTTGAGGCGCAAACTACGGCGGCGCGTGAGGCCATTGAGCTACGCTATGCCAAAGAAGCAGAAAAAGAAGGTGCGGATGCAAAGGCGATTGCGGATGAGCGCACGAAAGAACTCGAAGAACTAGAAAGCGATTACAAATATCGTAAAGGCTTGCTAGAGTCTTTCAAAAAAGGTGGTGTAATTTCGGAAATTGAGTATCGTAATCTTCCAGAAGAATACGAAGATTTAATTACTGTTGGAATGGGCGCAACCGCGATTAAGAAGTTGCTCGACGAGATTGACCTCGACAAATTAGTCGAAAGTTTGCATGAAGAAGAAAAAACTGCAAAGGGTCAAAAAGAGAAGAAAATCCAAAAACGTTTGAAGACTTTGGAGGGGATGCAGGCGGCAGGTATTAAGCCAGAAGATTTGGTGTTGACGGTGATTCCAGTAATTCCACCCGATCTACGCCCGATGATTGCACTTCCTGGTGGCCGTTTCGCGACTTCAGATTTAAACGATTTGTATCGCCGGGTAATTAACCGCAACAATCGCTTGAAGAAGTTGCTGGATCTAAATGCGCCTGAGGTGATTTGCCGTAACGAGATGCGGATGCTTCAGGAGGCAGTGGACGCTTTGATTGATAATTCAGCGGCGCATGGCACGAGAGGTGCAAACTCTACGAATGGTCGCCGTAAGCTGAAATCACTATCGGATCTGTTAAAGGGTAAGCAGGGTCGCTTCCGTCAAAACTTGCTTGGTAAGCGCGTGGACTACTCTGGACGTTCCGTGATTGTGGTAGGGCCAGAACTAACTTTGAATGAGTGTGGTTTGCCAAAGCAGATGGCACTAGAGCTATTTAAACCATTCGTGATTTCTTGGTTGATCGCTAATGAATATGCAAATAATATCCGTTCTGCTTCACGCTTGATTGAGGCTAAGGAGACAGTAGTTTGGGATGCGCTCGACGAAGTAATTAAGGGCAAGTACGTACTTCTAAACCGTGCACCATCTTTGCACCGTTTGTCTGTGCAGGCTTTCCAACCGAGATTGATTGACGGTAAGGCTATTAAGTTGCATCCGCTTGTGGCATCTGGGTTTAACGCCGACTACGATGGTGACCAGATGGCAGTGCACCTACCACTGTCTGATGCAGCACAACAAGAAGCAAAAGAGCTGATGTCGGCTTCGAAGAACCTTTTGAAACCAGCTGACGGTGCGCCAGTGCTTGCAATTTATCAGGACGTGGTGCTAGGTGCTTACTACTTGACATACGATAAGCCGGGTACCGACATGGGTGATCCAAAGGCATTTTCTAGCGTATATGAAGCTGAAATGGCGTATGATCAGGGTATCATTCGCTTGCAGACACCAATTCGGGTATTTGCGAAACGTGAAATTCGTGACACTACACTAGGACGTGTTATCTTTAACGAGATTTTGCCAAAAGATTATCCATACGATAATTCGGTACAAACCAAGAAGCATCTATCTAAAGTAATGGCTGACATTTTCGATAAATATGGCGCCGATGTAATGGTACATACTGCCGATGCATTGAAGGATTTGGCATTTGAATACGAAACGGTGGCTTCGATTTCAACGGCGAAGGATGATTATCCTACTTACGACGAAATTGATGACTTTATCGCAGAAGGTGATGCTAAAACCGCTTTGATTCAAGAGCAATACAATGATGGCTTGGTGACCGATGATGAACGCTACAAGCTAACAATCGCTAACTGGCGTGATATTGATAAGAAGATTTCAGAATTCTTGCAGAGTAAATTGGCAGAAATGGATACGGACATCGCTGTGATGGTGAACTCTGGCGCTCGTGGTAACATTTCTAACATTAAACTTGCTTCAGCAGAAATTGGTATCATGGTGGATATCAACAACAATGAAATTGAGCTTCCAGTTAAATCTTCATATAAGAAGGGGCTTAATACCTTGGAGTCATTTATCGCAACGCGAGGTGCTCGTCAGGGTCAGGTGTCTACGGCGCTTCGTACTGCAGACTCCGGCTATTTGACGCGTCGCTTGGTAGATGTATCTCAGGATGTATTCACTACGGACGAAGAGGCTGAAGACCCAGGCTTTACGGTGTATAAGTATGAAACCGAGCTATCTGGAATTTCCTTTGTGGCGAGAATCACTGGGCGTTATACAGCAGAAGTGGTGCCTGGATATCTTGAGGCTGACGCATTGATTACGAAAGAAATTGCTGAGCAGATTGATGCAGATCCGGCTATTGAGTCAGTGAAGATTCAATCAATTCTCTCAACTACTGCAGTTGAGGGCGTGCCACGCAAAGCCTATGGCGTAGATATGTCAACTCGCGTGTTGGTGGCCGCAAATGAACCGGTAGGTGTAATTGCGGCACAGTCACTTGGTGAGCCAGGTACGCAGCTAACACTTGATACGAAACACGGCTCTGGTGTGGCCGGTTCCGGTGCAATCGCACGTGGTCTTCCACGCGTAGAGGAGCTACTTGAGGCTAGAACGCCAAAAGGCCAAGCCTATATCACTCCAGTCGATGGTGTGGTTGAGGTTTGGGAAGACGGCAATCACTACGTAGTGCAAATTACACCGCAATCTGGTGAAATCGACAAAATCCCACTAGATGGTCGAGAGCCAGTGGTGAAGGATGGCGAAAAAGTTAAGACTGGTACTACTCTCCTGAAGAAGGTTGAGGGGAAGGCAGCAGTTAAGGCGAAGCGTGATGGTGTTGTTCAACTTGTGAATGATGCTATTCTCCTAGTTGGCTCTGAGGTAGCTCCAGTTAAGGTAGAAATTCCAGGCGAAGCTGAACTCGTAGTAAAGTCTAACGATACAGTCGTGGCTGGCGATAGACTTACAACTGGTTCTTTGAACTTGCAAGACCTCTTAAAGTATAAAGGCATGGAAGAAACAGAACGTTATATTATGAATGATGTTTTGTCTGTGTATTCTGCGCAAGGTCATGAGATTTCACCAAAACACCTTGAGATTCTGGTGCGCCAGATGTTCTCACGTGTTCAAATCAATGAACCTGGTGACTCAGAATTCGTGTCTGGTGATATTACTTCTAAGGCTTCAGTGATAGCTACGAATAAGGCACTAGAAGCTGAGGGGAAGGAGCCAGCGACTTATACCAACTTGCTACTAGGTATAACGAAAGTATCTATCTTCTCAGATTCGTTCTTGTCGGCTGCATCGTTCCAGGATACAACCCGGGTGCTCATCAATGCGGCAATTAACGGGCGCGTTGATCACCTCAAAGGTCTAAAGGAAAATGTGATTATTGGTCGCAAGATTCCAGTAGGTACGGGAGTTGCCCCGATTGAGGCCTTTGAGCCAAAAGAAGAAGATATCGCGAATATCTAGAAAAAGCCCCCACAAGGGGGCTTTTTTTTGGGAGTGAAGTGTGGTATATTATAGGTATGCATTTTCTAAATATTTTTAAATCTCTGAAGAATAAAGACATGTTAAAGCGAGTACTAACTGTGCTCGGTATCTTGGTGGCTTATAGATTGTTGGCTCAAATCCCCGTGCCAATGGGTGATGCATCAACATTTAAGGAGGCTGTGACAAATCTCATGGCCAAGTCTGATTTCTCGAATTTCTTGAATTTGATTTCAGGTGGCGGGTTGGCATCATTTAGTATTATTCTGGTTGGCCTTTCACCATATATTACTGGTTCGATTGTAGTACAGCTGATGACTAAGGCGATTCCGCGGCTTGAGGAGTTGTCTAACGACGGTGAGACTGGGCGACGTAAGATTAACCAATGGACGCGGATTCTCACGGTGCCATTAGCAATTGTGCAGTCTATCGCCTACATATTTATTTTGTATCAGTCGGTGATTGCGGCAAATACTGCAACTGAGTTTGTCCCTACGGCTGGCGATTGGATTTTGTCGGTAGTGGCGATGACGGCTGGATCTGTAATTTTGATGTGGATGGGCGAGTTGATTACTGAGCAAGGAATTGGCAATGGTATCTCTACATTGATTTTTGCTTCGATTGTGTCACAGCTGCCGTCTATGATGGCAGGGCTGAGTGAGCGGCTATCCCTCATTGAGAGCGCAAACTTGAATCTATTTGGTGTGGAGTTCCCGGTGGCGGCGTCGGTCTTTTGGGGGCATCTGGCTTTTGCGGTAGTGCTCATTGTGATTATTTTCTGCTTAGTAAAATTGAACGAGTCGCAGCGAATTGTGACGATAAATTATGCTAAGCGCGTGCGTGGCAATTCGGCCTATGGTGGGATTAAATCCATCTTGCCAATTAAGTTAATTGCGGCGGGTGTTGTGCCGGTGATTTTTGCGACAGCATTTTTGTCCTTGCCGGCGCTTGTGGGGCAAGTCATTACTTCTTTTGATGCTTCAAACGAAATCGGTGCAATGTTGACTAGAGTATTTTCGGCTCCTTCGGCAGCAAACTTCGCATCGCAGTATCCAGATGGTATTACGGGGCAATGGTTCGTGTATCCAATTATGTATTTTGTCTTGGTATTTGCTTTTACATATTTCTATACATCAATTATTTACAATACGAAAGAGATGGCGGATAATCTGCAAAAGCAGGGCGGCTTTATTGAGGGGGTGCGGCCTGGTATTAAGACGGCAGAGTATCTTGGTAAAATTATCAATCGTTTGGATTTGTTTGGCGCATTGGCGCTTGGTCTAATTGCGATGTTGCCATTTATCGCAGACTATGTATTTATTATGGTGACTGGTGCGCCGGTTGGGTTGTCGATTTCTGGTACGAGTTTGCTAATCGTAGTGACGGTGGCGTTAGAGAATCTAAGGTCGGTGGATTCCAGAGCTATAATGATAACTTACGATGATTACAGCAATGAGTCTGAAGATTAATTTGAATCCAAAACGAATAATCAAATGGATCTTACTGGGCCTTTTGGGAGTGCTACTTCTTGCATTCTTTATACGAGTGGCGACCTGGGAGGATGCTTACTATCGCGAAAAAGAAGGTAGTGAGCGGGCTACGACGACCGTTATTGAAGAAGATGAGGAATTGGACGAAACAGAACCAACAGAAGCAGAAGTGGTTGAGTATACGGTAGCAGCGGATCGTCCGAGGTATTTATCGATTGCCAAGTTGGGAATTGTAAACTCTAGGGTATTGCCTATGTCAGTTAATAATAAGGGTGCATTGTCTACACCAAATAACATTTTTGATGTGGGGTGGTATATTGCCTCTGGTAAGCCTGGGCAGGGCGGTACTATGGTAATAGATGGTCATAATGGTGGCCCGCATGTATATGGTGTGTTTAAGAGGCTACCGGAGCTGGTCAAAGGTGATGTTATCGTAATCGAGCGGGGCGATGGGGCGATCTTTGAATATACCGTGGTAGAGAATAGTCAAATACCACTAGATGATGCCGATAAATATATGTCTACCAAGGCCCTTTCTTCTCCTGAAAGAGGCAAAGAGTCGCTGACTTTAATCACTTGTTCGGGCGAGTGGTCTGATACGAGGGGTACATATCTTTCGCGTCAATTTGTACGGGCTGTTTTGGCAGAATGATATTTACAAAAGTTGTTCTGTGTGATATAATGGAGTGGTAATTTATGGCTAGTCAGAAGGAAGTAATTAAACTTACTGGTAGTGTTGTTGAAGCGCTGCCAAATACCCAGTTTCGGGTTGAACTCGAGAATGGTCATATTATTGTTGCCCATATGAGCGGCCGGATGCGCAAGAACTACATCCGTCTTGTTCCGGGTGATAGAGTCGAAGTGGAGTTAACGCCTTACGATTTGACGAAGGGTCGTATCTCTTTTAGACTCAAAGATTAATATTAATAAAAGGAAAGGATGTTTTAACACTATGAAGGTACGTGCCAGTGTTAAGAAAATCTCGCCTGATGATATTATAGTGCGCCGCAAAGGTGTACTGCGTGTCATCAATAAGAAAAAACCTAAGAATAAGCAAAGGCAGGGTTAAGAATGGCTAGAATTGCTAGCGTTGTGATTCCTTCCGATAAACAAGTATGGATTGCACTTACTTATGTTTATGGGATTGGAAGACCGACATCCAAGAAAATCCTTGCGGAGGCTAAAATCGAGCCTACCACTCGGGTGAAGGATCTCACCGAGGCTGACAAACCAA